>NZ_JBFRTN010000020.1:0-24378 GCF_041474095.1 Vibrio sp. 10N.222.54.A3 | reverse complement strand
CTTTTATAGTATTTACATTGGCTCATCTAATGAAAACTTCTTCCAAATTATTAATCTAGAATCTGCCCCTGTCGTTAGAGAAAAAATCGGTGCACAACAAAAAGACCGTTGGGTTGTGGTTGAGATTCATAATATAGGGGAGGAGCGCGTCCGTACGACGAAATATTTTGACCAAGAGTTTACGCTAAGAAACTCAACTACGGAGCAGAGCAACTACCTTCCAACAACCAGGCCCTGGTATGTTTCTGCCAATGTTCAGTCGGTCGAAAAAACTCAGCCATATCTTTTCCAGCATTTACAAATTACCGGGCAAACTTATTCTCTAGCGTTTGATTCGAAAATCGAATCTGAAATTCAACATGTGATTGGTATTGATATTGTGTTGTCTTCTTTAGCTAGCAAACTATCAGGTACGGCGCTTGGCTTAGCAGAAGACAGTAAGGTTGAGTCTTTCTTATATTCGAAATCGGGTAATATTATTGCGTCTAACCTCAAGGTTAACAATCAGGAATCGGAGTTTGATGTATCAACATTGATGCTATCGTCTGAGCAGCAAGCCTTGATTAACGATACCCCTCCGCTGTTAGTGTCTAATCAAAATGATTGGGGGCCGATGGACTTTTCAGTGGCGGGAAAACCAAACGGCTATGCGATAGACCTTCTTAAAATGATTGGTGAGATGACAGGGATCAGGTTTGAATTTGTTAATGGTTTCTCTTGGGGCGAGCTTGTCAGTATGTTTCAAGAAGGAAGTATTGATGGCCTGCAATCGGTTCAACATTATAAAAATAATGGCATAGATGGCCTATACACGACTCCAATTTATGAATTGCCATTTTCTATCGTGACAAGGGTCGGCGCGAAGGTTGTCACTAATTATGCCGAGCTTGAGGGTAAAAAAGTTGCCATTTTATCTGGGTGGTCAATTATTCCTAAGTTGAGAGAGGATTTTCCGAACATTGATTTAGTTGAATTTGAAAACCTAGAGTCTGCATTTAATTCAATTGAAAGCGAAGAGAACTTTGCTTTCTTAGAAGCAGAACCCGTACTCTCGTTTGCATTAGATAGGTTTTTCCAGCCAGGCCTTGTTGTCAATGGGACTCTAGAAGATCTAAAACAGAACTACTCAAACCAATTCCATTTGGTGCTGCAGAGCAAGCATAAACAATTGCTCCCAATTATTGACAAAGCTATCAGTAAGTTAAGTGGTGAACAACTTGATGCCTTAGCGAAAAAGTGGCTGCATGATACCGGCTTTAATACGAATACGACGGTTCCTTATACTGAACTTTATGATTTGACTAAGGAAGCAACGGTTGAAGGCAGTATGGTAAGGGTAGAGTTGAATGGCGAGATCAAGCATCTCTATTTAAAGAAAATAGACACGGGCGAACACTACTCTGAGTATTTTGCGGTATTGATTCCCGAATCTGAAGTCTTCAGTACAGTCAATAAACGTCTAGCAACCTCTGTTGGTGTAACGGTGTTACTGATGAGTTTGACGTTGCCTATTGCTTGGGTTTTTGGTGCGCCGATAGTGCATCCAATTCGCCAATTAGAGGAAGAGACTCATAAGGTTAAGCTGCGTGATTATGACAACGTGACAATTCTTGATACTCGAATCAAAGAAGTGTGGGAATTATCTGTTGCTGTAAAAGATATGGCTATGGAGATTAAACGACATGAACAGATGCAAGAGGCGTTTGTTGAGTCGTTTATCAAGCTCATCGCTCAAGCGATCGATGATAAGTCCGCTTATACGGCAGGGCATTGTAATCGTGTACCAGAACTCGGCTTGATGCTGGCTGACGCGGCGGAACAATCGCAGTCTGAGCACTTCAAAGACTTTGAGTTTAAAAATGATGACGAACGCCGTGAGTTTAGAATTGCGGCTTGGCTTCATGATTGTGGCAAGATCACGACACCGGAACACATCGTCGATAAAGGTACGAAGTTAGAAGCGAACTACAACCGAATCCACGAGGTGAGAACTCGATTTGAAGTACTTTGGCGTGATGCGGAAATCACCGCTTTGAGAAAACAACTTGATGGTACGCTATCAACGCAACTGATAGCCGATGAACTTACGGCAACGAAGCAGCAGCTACAAGATGACTTTGCCTTTATCGCTACGTCGAACGTTGGTGGTGAGTTCATGAGTGATGACAAAGTCACTCGTATTCGCTCGATAGCTGAGACGACCTGGACGCGTCACTTTGATGATCAACTTGGTCTATCACCGATAGAGGCAATGAATCGAGAGCCGAGTTCAAGTTTACCAGCCACAGAACCACTTTTGAGTGATAAGCCAGAGCACATAGTGAAAAGAGATAGGCCGTTAGAATTTGACCCGAAACATCAAATCAAAATGGATGTGCCGGAGCATCTATACAACTTAGGCGAAGTCTACAATCTGAGTATTGCACGCGGTACATTGACTGCTGAAGATAGATTTAAGATAAACGAGCACATGCTTGGCACGATTAAGATGCTTGAGAACCTGCCATTCCCGAAAGAGCTAAGTCGTGTTCCTCGCTATGCTTCGACGCATCATGAAACACTCAAAGGTACGGGATATCCAAGGAAGCTGACTGGTGATGACCTTTCAATCCCAGAACGTATTCTGGTGATCTCCGATATTTTTGAGGCGTTAACTGCCGCGGATAGGCCTTATAAGAAGGCGAAGCCAATCAGTGTTGCTGTCGACATCATGTACAAAATGGCGTTGGACGAGCATCTCGATATCGAACTGTTTAGATTGTTCTTAACCAGCGGTACTCACCTGCGTTATGCAGAAGAGTATCTCAAACCGGAACAAATTGATTTCGTTGATATCAACAAATACCTAGAAGTTACTCGTCAGATAGCTTGATTAAAGGTTGGCTTGTTAGAACGGGTTCGATGAATGAAAGGCGCACATGAGTGCGCCTTTTTTATATCTGTTTATCGGTGAGCTGGTGGATAGATACGAAGGGGGCTGCTTTTGACAAGTTTCGGCTATAAGTTGTCGACATATCGATTTCAAATGATTTTAGGGTAGATAGGGGGGTAGTGACTCTTACTCTGATTAAATCGATAAATAACAGATGGTTGAGTTGTTTGTAGTGTCCTTTTGGATTAGTTTTAATCGTCTATGAAAAATACTACCTTAGTCTAAATTGTCGACAATTGGCTTGATTGTCGACAATTCAATCGTGTATTTTATGTTCATGTTATGAAATTGTTGACAATTAAGGTTCAGCAAATAGAAGTGAGCAGCGTGAATATGAATACTGCGATAAAAGATCTCAACTTGAGTGCAAACACGAAAACACGTGTGAGCGATAAAGAGAACACTAAATCAGAAAACCTCACTGAGTATCTCGTTGAGGCGATTGTTAGTGGCGAATTAGTTCCTGGCAGTAAGATTTCGGAGCCTGAACTGGCTAAACGCTTTGAAGTAAGTCGAGGTCCATTACGTGAAGCGATAATGCGTGTGGAGGGGCTAGGGCTTATTGAACGAATTCCTCATGTCGGCGCACGAGTTATTACTTTTTCGGCAGAAAAACTGCTAGAGCTTTACGCGGTGCGAGAGGCTTTGGAAGGCATGGCTGCTCGACTCGCAGCGAGACATATCACACAAGAAGAGCTTGTCGGGCTTGAAGGGTTATTGTCGACACATTCAAAGCATATCGATGAAGTAGAAGGTTCTTCTTACTTTCATCAACATGGGGATTTTGATTTCCATTACCGCATTATCAAAGCGAGTCGCAACAGCAAACTCATTTCGTTGTTGTGTGACGAGCTTTATCACTTATTACGCATGTATCGCTATCAATCGCCTAGGGCTCAGTCTCGGCCCAAAGAGGCGCTCGATGAACACAAATACATCCTACAAGCGATTCGCAACCGTGATGAAGAGCTAGCAGAAATGCTAATGCGAAGACACATCTCGGGAAGCCGATTACTTATAGAGCAACAAATTCAATCCAAAGATCTTGATTAATTGGCGACTGGTATTTGCTAGCGGTTCTTCGCTGGCGAGAGCTAAACATCAGTAGTCATAAAGATTAGAAATTAACAATTAACAGGGAGCGTCATTATGAAGTTATCAGCAGGAGCTAAGTTCCGACAAGCTGTGCAAGACAACGACCCATTGCAGATCGTCGGTACGGTGAATCCGTATTGCGCGATGATGGCAAAGAACTTGGGGCATCAGGCGATCTATTTGTCTGGCGGAGGTATCGCCAATGCGTCTTATGGGTTGCCTGATTTAGGCATCACCACATTGAACGATGTGTTGGTAGATGTTGAACGTATTACCAACGCGTGTGATCTGCCATTGCTGGTGGATATCGATACGGGATTTGGTGGCGCATTCAATATTGCACGTACGATTCGCGCAATGGAGAAGGCAGGCGCAGCAGCAATCCATATGGAAGACCAAGTGGCCCAGAAACGCTGTGGTCATCGACCAAATAAAGCGATTGTAAGTCAGCAAGAGATGGTCGATAGAGTCAAAGCGGCAACCGATGCTAGAACCGATGAAAGCTTTGTGATTATGGCACGTACGGATGCATTGGCGGTTGAAGGCATTGATAGCGCAATTGAGCGAGCGATAGCTTGTGTTGAAGCGGGCGCAGACATGATCTTCCCTGAGGCGATGAATCAACTCGATCAATACGTGAAGTTCTCGGCAGCGCTGAAATCAGCAACGGGCAAGCACGTGCCTATTCTTGCGAACATCACTGAATTTGGCCAAACACCACTCTACAGCTGTAACGAGTTAGCCCAATCAAGTGTCGACATGGTGCTTTATCCATTGAGTGCGTTCCGTGCGATGAACAAAGCGGCGGAGAATGTTTACAAGCACTTGCTAGTTGAAGGCAATCAAGAAGCTCTGTTGGATTCAATGCAAACCCGTAAGGAGCTTTACGAACACCTGAGTTACCACGATTACGAGAACAAGCTTGATCAGTTGTTTTCAAGCGAAGGGTAAACCAGTTTCAATTAATCAAAAATCAACTTAATCCAATAACGTGAAATGGTTAGTCGCCAAATCCAGTACCGATGATAAAGATCATCGGGCATATAAATAGGCAGCACCAAAGAGTGCAGGCGGCTAACACAGAAAAGGAGTTCACCATGTCTGTATCTTTGAGTGATAAAGCCGCTGTCGAAAATGCTTCAAAAGTAGAGCAAAAAAGTGAAAAAACAGCAAACAAACCAGCCAGCGTACCGGCAATCGGTGGTGCTGGTCTACGTGGTCAAAGTGCAGGGTCGACTGCGCTATGTACGGTAGGAAAATCAGGAACGGGTTTGACCTACCGTGGCTATGACATAACCGACCTTGCTAATCATGCTCAGTTCGAAGAAGTAGCGCATCTGCTACTAAGAGGTCATTTACCCAGTGAAAAAGAGCTTGATGATTACAAAACACTGTTGGTTGGTTTGCGCGGCTTGCCTCAACCTTTGAAAGCAGCACTAGAGCTTATCCCTGCAGACGCTCATCCAATGGATGTGATGAGAACAGGTTGTTCAATGTTAGGTAATTTAGAGCAAGAGACTGATTTTTCAGAGCAACTGCCCGCGACTGAACGAATGCTCGCGCTTTTCCCCGCGATTATTTGTTATTGGTACCGCTTTAGCCATGATGGCGTGCGAATTGATACCGAAGATCAAAGTGAAGCATGTCTGGGTGGCTACTTCCTGAAGATGCTAACGGATAAAGCGCCTAGTGAACTTCATAAGAAGGTGATGCACTGCTCGCTAACCCTTTACGCGGAGCATGAGTTTAACGCATCTACTTTTGCTGCCCGTGTCTGTGCATCAACACTGTCAGATATTCATTCGTGCGTTACAGCAGCAATTGGCACACTAAGAGGTCCTTTACATGGCGGTGCGAATGAAGCGGCAATGGAAATGATCCAAGATTGGAAATCCGCTGATGAAGCAGAAACTAACATCATGCAGATGCTTGCTAACAAAGACAAAATCATGGGCTTCGGTCATGCCATTTATCGTGAAATCGACCCACGAAATGCTCTAATCAAGCGTTGGTCAAAAGAGCTAGCTCAAGAGGTCGGTGATAAACAGCTTTACGCCGTTTCAGAACGTGTTGAAGCGGTTATGAAGCGCGAGAAAGGCTTGTTCTGTAATGCTGACTTCTTCCATGCATCGGCATATCACTTCATGGACATCCCAACCAAATTGTTTACTCCGATCTTTGTGATGAGCCGCCTTACAGGTTGGACGGCGCATGTGTTCGAACAAAGAGAAAACAATCGCATCATTCGTCCAAGTGCAGACTACACCGGGCCAGAGCATCAAGACTGGTTACCTATTCATCTACGTTAGCCCTCTATAACGAGCCGACTTATGTCTTGAGGTGACTTCCGTCTTCATACGACAAGGCCTCAAGAACCAACGAATAGAATTTAACAGATAATGGTGGATGTATGTCTGATGTGAAACTTGAACAAGCTCAGTACCTTGATAAAAATCAGTACCGAAAACTTTTACCCGGAACTCATTTAGAATATTACGATGCTTGCGAAGCGGTAGAAGCGATATCTCCGGGCAGTTATAAAACCTTGCCTTATACGTCGAGAGTATTGGCAGAGCAATTAGTAAGACGCTGTGATCCTGAAACCCTTGAAGACAGCTTAAAACAGATCATTGAACGCAAGAGTGACCTTGATTTCCCTTGGTATCCTGCGCGTGTGGTGTGTCATGACATTCTTGGTCAAACAGCCCTAGTAGATTTGGCTGGATTAAGAGACGCGATTGCCGACCAAGGCGGAGACCCTGCCAAGGTGAACCCCGTTGTCGAAACCCAGCTGATTGTTGATCACTCTTTAGCTGTGGAACATGCAGGCTTTGATAGTGAAGCCTTTGATAAAAACCGCGCGATTGAAGAGCGAAGAAACGAAGACCGTTTTCACTTTATCGAATGGTGTAAAACCGCGTTTAAAAACGTGAGTGTGATTCCCGCAGGTAACGGGATCATGCACCAGATTAACTTGGAAAAAATGTCTCCAGTCATTCAATCTAAAGAAGGCATCGCGTTTCCGGATACTTGTGTCGGCACAGACAGCCATACACCGCACGTAGATGCGCTGGGCGTTATTGCGATCGGTGTGGGCGGCTTGGAAGCTGAGACAGTGATGCTCGGTCGCCCGTCAATGATGCGTTTGCCTGATATTGTGGGCGTTAAACTGACTGGTCAACGACAAGAAGGGATAACCGCAACGGATATTGTGCTCGCAATAACGGAGTTCCTTCGCAATGAGAGAGTGGTTTCAAGCTATTTGGAATTCTTCGGTGAAGGCGCGCGTGCACTGACCATTGGTGACCGTGCGACTATATCTAACATGACGCCAGAATACGGCGCGACTGCGGGTATGTTCTATATCGATGAACAGACCATTCAATACCTAAAACTCACTGGCCGTGAGCCTGAGCAGGTTGAACTAGTCGAACGCTATGCCAAGCAAACCGGACTTTGGGCTGATGACTTAGATTCCGCTCAATACGAACGTGTGCTTGAGTTTGATTTGTCTAAAGTTGAGCGTAACCTTGCGGGGCCTTCAAATCCTCATCGCCGTTTGCCAACCAGAGAGCTGGCTGAACAAGGTATCAGTCAAGCATCTTGGAAAGAGCAGCATGCTAAGCAGTACAGCGATGATCAGATGCCCGATGGTGCCGTAATCATTGCGGCAATTACTTCTTGTACTAACACCAGTAACCCAAGAAACGTGGTCGCCGCGGCATTGGTTGCTAAGAAAGCCAATCAGCTTGGATTAGTTCGCAAGCCGTGGGTGAAAACGTCATTTGCGCCGGGCTCTAAAGTTGCCAAGCTCTATCTTGAGTCGGCAGGTTTGCTACCTGATCTGGAACAATTAGGCTTCGGTATCGTAGGTTATGCGTGTACCACCTGTAATGGTATGAGCGGAGCCCTAGATCCTACAATCCAACAAGAGATCATCGACCGCGACCTGTACTCAACCGCTGTGTTGTCAGGGAATCGAAATTTCGATGGTCGAATCCATCCCTATGCAAAACAAGCGTTTTTAGCCTCACCGCCATTAGTGGTTGCTTATGCCTTGGCGGGTACGATTCGCTTTGATATCGAGAAAGACAGCTTAGGCACTGACAACTATGGTAAGCCAATCTACTTAAGCGATTTATGGCCGAGTGATGCAGAGATCGATGCTGTTGTCGGTGAGCATGTTAAGCCTCAGCAATTCCAACAAATCTACGTAAAAATGTTCCAGCCAGACGAGGAGCAGGTGACTACTGAACCGCTTTATGACTGGCGACCTCAAAGTACCTATATCCGAAGACCACCTTATTGGGAAGGGGCTCTTGCGGGGGAACGAAGCCTTTCAGGGATGAGACCTTTAGCGATTCTGGGTGACAACATCACCACAGATCACTTATCCCCTTCAAATGCGATTCTCGCTTCGAGCGCTGCGGGTGAATACCTCACCAAAATGGAAGTGCCGGAAGAGGACTTTAACTCTTACGCGACCCATCGAGGTGATCACTTAACCGCCCAACGAGCAACCTTCGCCAACCCTAAACTGTTCAACGAAATGGTGAAGGACGCAGGAGAAGTCGTTCAAGGTTCACTAGCAAGGGTTGAACCCGAAGGTCAAGTTACGCGAATGTGGGAAGCGATAGAAACCTACATGAACCGTAAACAACCTTTGATTGTCGTTGCTGGCGCAGACTACGGACAAGGCTCGTCACGTGACTGGGCAGCCAAAGGTGTGCGCTTAGCGGGTGTTGAAGTAATTGTGGCAGAAGGGTTTGAACGAATTCACAGAACCAACTTAGTTGGCATGGGCGTGTTGCCTTTGCAGTTTAAAGCGGGAACTAATCGCAACACCTTGCAACTCGACGGTACCGAGTTTTACGACGTTTACGGCGACATTGAAGCGGGTTCTGATTTGGCTCTAGTCATCACTCGTAAAAACGGTGAAAAGCTTGATGTTCCTGTGATCTGCCGACTAGACACGGCAGACGAAGTGAATGTTTATAGCGCTGGTGGCGTGTTGCAACGTTTCGCCAAAGACTTTCTTGCAAATTAGGAGCTTATGATGACAAATAAACAGATAAAAGTACCTGCTACCTACATGCGGGGCGGAACAAGCAAAGGCGTTTTCTTCAACTTAAGTGACTTACCTGAGGCTGCGCAAGTTGCCGGAGAAGCTCGAGACGCATTACTTCTGCGCGTGATTGGTAGTCCAGATCCTTATGGCAAACAAACCGATGGCATGGGTGGTGCAACATCCAGTACCAGTAAAACCGTTATTGTTTCGAAAAGTAGTAAAGCCGATCACGATGTTGATTACCTATTCGGCCAAGTAGCAATAGACAAGCCGTTCGTTGATTGGAGCGGTAACTGCGGCAATCTGTCTGCTGCAGTGGGCCCATTTGCTATTCATAGTGGCCTAGTCGACTCGAATCGTATTCCAGAAAACGGTGTGGTCGAGGTGCGAGTATGGCAAGTGAACATAGAGAAAACCATTATTGTTCATGTACCTATCGCTGGTGGTGAAGTCCAAGAGTTGGGTGACTTTGAGCTCGATGGTGTCACTTTCCCCGCCGCTGAGATCCAAGTTGATTTTCTAGACCCAGCCGATGCGAGTGGTTCAATGTTTCCGACAGGGAATGTTGTCGATTTTTTAGGTGTTCCAGATCTGGGTTGCATCAAAGCGACATATATCGATGCAGGGATACCAACCATTTTTGTTGATGCTGAAGCTGTGGGCTATCAAGGCACAGAGCTTCAATCGGATATTAACAGTGATACCAAAGCCTTGGCTCTGTTTGAATCCATTCGAGCACATGGCGCAGTCGCGATGGGGCTTATTGAGTCGTTAGAACAAGCTGAATCACGCCAACACACTCCCAAGGTTGCGTTTGTTGCTAAGCCTCAAGACTATCAAGCTTCAAGTGGCAAGTCAGTTACTGTGGATGAGACAGACCTGCTGGTACGCGCTCTGTCTATGGGGCAATTGCATCACGCCATGATGGGCACAGCTGCGGTTGCGATTGCTTCAGCTGCGAGTGTTCCGGGCACGCTAGTGAATTTAGCGGCGGGAGGAGGCTCTCGTGACTTTGTGACTTTTGGGCACCCATCAGGAACATTGAAGGTAGGTGCTAAAGCGCTAGAGACAGAAAGCGGATGGAGAATTGAGAGGGCGATTATGAGTCGTAGTGCCCGAGTGATCATGGAAGGTGCCATTCGTGTGCCTTTTCCCAAGTAAAGCGATTTTCGTGTTCGGTTAAATGTTCCGAACACAACGCTGAGAAAAGAGCGCAATCAAGTGCTACTGCCAAAGGGCAGGCGCTTGGAAAATGGATGAATCATGGAGGTGGCACTATGTCTGCTACAAATCGAATGACTAGAGAAACGGATTACATCACCGAGTATCAATGGGCGAGGGAAGATCCCAATTCGTTCTGGGAAACACAATCACAAGCCATTGATTGGTTTGAGTCTCCAAAAACAATATTACAAACGGACGATAACGGTATTGAACGTTGGTTTCCTGATGGGGTGATGAATACTTGCTGGTTGGCTTTGGATTATCATTGTGAAAATGGGCGAGGTGACAATACCGCACTGATTTACGACTCTCCAGTTACAGGAACTCAATCCTCGTACACTTACAATCAATTGCGTAACCAAGTGGCTAAAGTCGCTGGTATGTTAGCCACGCAAGGCGTTACCAAAGGTGATCGTGTGGTGATCTACATGCCAATGATTCCTGAAGCGGCGATGGCAATGTTGGCCTGTGCACGACTAGGTGCGGTGCATTCGGTGGTGTTTGGTGGTTTTGCCCCTCATGAGCTTGCCGTTCGAATTGAAGATGCCGAGCCCAAGGTGTTGATTACTGCATCCTGCGGTGTCGAGATAAATAAAGTCCTGCCATATAAGCCGATGGTCGATCGCGCGATCATGGACAGCCGATGGAAGCCTGAGAAAGTGGTGGTATTCCAAAGAGAGCAGTCTCTAGCCGAATTGAACAACGAACGTGATGTACTTTGGCAGCAAGCTGTTGAGGATGCTTTGCCTCACGTATGTGTGCCTGTTCTAGCGACTGACCCACTATATATCTTGTATACATCAGGGACGACGGGTAAGCCAAAAGGCGTGGTGCGCGATAATGGTGGTCACGCGGTCGCGATGAAATACTCGATGAGCACTATCTACGATATGCCGCAAGATGGTGTGTTTTGGGCGGCTTCTGATGTCGGCTGGGTAGTGGGGCATTCCTATATTGTGTATGCGCCATTGATTCATGGTTGCACAACCATCTTGTTTGAAGGAAAGCCAGTTAGAACGCCAGATCCGGGGGCATTCTGGCGTGTGTGTGAAGAGTACAACGTCGATGTGTTATTTTCTGCGCCAACGGCATTTAGAGCTATCAAGAAAGAAGATCCTGAAGGCGAGTTACTCACCAAGTATGACTTATCATCGCTCAAGTCGATTTTTATGGCGGGAGAGCGTTTGGACCCGCCAACATTGGATTGGGTTGAGTCTCATACCAATAAACCGGTTATTGACCACTGGTGGCAAACCGAAACGGGTTGGGCTATTTCTGCCAATCCGACAGGGCTGGAATCTTTGCCAGTGAAAGCAGGTTCTTCAACTAAGCCTGTGCCCGGTTACCAAGTCGAGATTCTTAATGAATTGGGTGAAACGGCACAGCCTAATCAGCAAGGCTTTGTTGCACTCAAACGTCCACTACCACCCGGTTGTTTACCCACGGTTTGGCGTAATCATGATCGATTTGAATCTGGCTATCTGAGCCAATTCCCAGGCTATTATGTTTCTGGGGACGGTGGCTATCTCGATGAAGATGGGTATCTATTTATCATGGGCCGTATCGACGATGTGATAAACGTAGCGGGACACCGTCTGTCGACTGGAGAAATGGAAGAGATCGTGGGTGGTCACCCAGCCATTGCAGAATGTGCGGTAGTCGGGATTCACGATGACTTGAAAGGACAACTTCCTTTAGGTCTAGTTGTGTTAAAAGATGGCGTAAAAGTCGATGGCATTGAGTTGCAAAGGGAATTGGTTGGCAAGGTTCGTAATGAGATCGGCGCGGTAGCTTGTTTTAAGCAAGCCTTGGTTGTTGAGAGGTTACCTAAGACACGCTCAGGTAAGATCTTACGTAGAACGATCCGGCAGATCGCAGAAGGTGAACAATATGTGGTGCCTTCAACTATTGACGACCCTACCAGCTTAGCTGAAATTGCTGAAAAGCTCGGCAAATAGACGTCGCAGTTTAGGTAATCTCACCTTCGGCTTGTTGATTTATACATAATCCGGCGTGATGGTTTACCTAAACTCTACTTTATTCATCCGCTTATCCATTGCGTTTACTATGACCTCATTATGAATCCCACATATTGAGGTCTTTTTATGCGAGCTTACTTTTTGTTGATTGCTTTATTGGTCAGTGGTGCTGCTAGTGCCAGTATTTCAAAGGATGAAGCGAGTAGAGCGTTGTTAGAACCTTTGAGTCATCCCAAGGTATTTAAATGTGTATCAAAGACTGGCGTCGATCTCTATCAAGCGGTTTTTGATATTGGTGTGGGATATGAAGCCGACCCTATTAACTCGAAGATGATCGTTAATTCAAGGAAAGGCCGCTACGAATATCAAATCTTAGGCGCAGTAAGGTCTGAAAGAGCTGGTGAAATTGTCGTGTTAACTCGCCATGTGGGAGACGGTGTTAAAGTTGCGGCTATGATTGATGACGAAAATGGCAAGATACTGGGGATCGGCGATAAAAATCATTATCGAGATTGTGGTGTTAGGCCACCACCTAGCGTAGCAAACATGCAAAACTTTTGGTCTAAAGGCTAAGAGATATGTGAAAGGCAAGAATTATAGAGAAAGCTCGATTGAGGCGACCTTATTGGTCGCCTTTTTTGTTTGTCAGGCTAAAGCGAGCTCAAAGATATATATCAATAAGCACTTATGCGATGGTTGAATGATACATAACTGAACATGATGTATCGTCTAAACGTGGCTTTATTTATCTCATTAACGGTTCTGCTTAAGATGGCTCTACTCCAAACGAAGAACTAAGCGAGACTCCTATGAAATTCACTAAACCTTTTCTTTTAGCGACACTGATTGTGACTCTTTCTGGTTGCGCATCACCAGCAATGGATAACGAAAATGAGAATGCTGCACGTAATCGTGGTGCTGTGGGCGGTGCTTTATTAGGAGCGACAGCTGGCGCTCTAACTGGAGATGCGAGCTTAGCCGCGAAGGGGGCTGCATTGGGTGGTGTGACTGGTGGTGTTGCTGGTTCAATGAAAGATACGGATGATGCAAGAAACGCACAACGAACCCAAGTTACTGCTGATGGTCTAGCGCAAGACAATCGCACTGATGCAGAAAAGCGAGTTGCGGAAGTAGAGGCGGAAATTAAGCTTATTGAACTGGAACAACAGCTTGCTGATCTCAAAGAAGAGAAAGAAGATAACGGTGCATAAAGCTGAAGCTACAGCAAAAGCCACAGCAAAAAACATAGCTTCGATATTCGTTTAATTCAAAATCATTCAAACAGAATGGCCACGTAATGTGGCCGTTTTTGTATCTAAAATACACACTTCAAACAATGAATTAATTCAATAACTTGTATAGATACTCACGCCAAGTAAACTAGACTCAGTTTAGATATTAATTTGGTTTGAGAAGCGCAATAGTCATGAATGTCACCTTAAGGGCCGCAAAGCACGCGGATTTAGAACAACTTAACGAGTTAATGTTCGATCTCCACCATCACCACCACCTTGCTAGCCCAGAGCACTTTAAAACGGCAGAAGAGATTGAGCAGGAAAAAAGCATTGCACGATACTTGGATGACCCTGAATGTTTGGTTTATGTGGCATTAAAAGGAGAGCTCATTGTTGGCTTTATCTCTGGGCATTTTTGTGAGCTTATCTCAACGGTCAGCAAACCAGTGCCGATGGGAAGTGTCGATGAACTGTTTGTCTTGCCTGATTATCGAAAAGAATCGATTGCTGAAAAGTTGTTTAACAAAGTTGAAAGTACTTTTGATGATTATGGGGTTGAACAAGTCTTTGTAGAAGTTTGGGACTTTAACTCGCCTGCCAAGGACTTCTATCAAAAAATGGGGTTCACACCTCACATTCAATGGATGAGGAAGGCTTTGCACAAAACGTAGACAGCGATTTTGTGTGGCTTTGATTACAATAGTTCAACTGCAACAGCAGTCTTCAATATTCTTCTATTATTTTTTAGGTAAACTCGTTGGTTATTCGATATTTATTAGTTTTCATACTGTCTCTTTTGAGTACTATTTCCGCTTGGGCAAACGACACTTTGCCCGATCATATCGCGGGCGCCTTGTGTGTAGTACGTGCTGATAACCAAATCGTGTTGGTTGATGAGTTGATCACCGGTCAATTGTCTCTACCGGGAGGCACTGTTGTTTCAGGTGAGCCGCCAGCCGTCGCGGCGCAACGTGAAACGTGGGAAGAGGCTGGTTTGTCGGTAACGGTCGGTGATGTGCTAGGTTATACCGACAGTGCCGTCGTGTTTGATTGTATTTCTGACTCTGAAGTGATCAGTTACAAGGCTCGAAATGAGTTAGGTGGCTTTGAGCTGCCGATTTGGTTTGCGCCTCATTACGGCGTGGAAGTCAGCCGAGCGATGTTACTTCCTCCTACTGAATTACAAGATCACCAATACCGCTATCCAGAACAGTGGTCTGAGATTAACGAATTCTTTCTATCCGCGACAGACCAACCGGTGACGTATGTGACTGAGCTGGTGGGCGCAGCACCCAAAGTCCATCAAGTTGAATTAAATTGGATTGTGTCGCTTCAAAACGCGTTCGATAAGATGCCAAGCGTGTTTGCGAATACTGTGCTTTTGACTGACTTGTTGGCGAAGCCATGGGTTTTCATTGTGATATTGCCGTTAATTGCTTGGTATTTTGGCCGTAACTTCGCGTTGAAGTTTGGCTTCACTTTGATCTCGGTGACATTGCTTACTTTAATCGCGCACCAAGGTTTTGGTTTTCCACGTCCACACGCTTACTTGCCAACATTGAAACTGGTGATGAGCAGTGGGTATAGTTTTCCAAGTCTGTTGGCTGCTTTATGGGTTAGTTTAACCTTGTTAGTCTTTTGGAAACTAAAGCGCCTCTTGGAGCAAAAAGCGATTCTGGTAGTGCTCGCTGGCCTGCTGTGGATCATGCTATTTAAGTCTTATTCAGGCAGTGCGTTCTTTAGTGATGTATTAATGGGTGGTGTATTAGGCGCGTTAACGACGTGGCATATCGTGAGATTAGACGCTAAACCGGATGTTGATATTAGCGCTTTGTTGAGTTCTAAAGGTGTTTGGTGGGCATTGTGTTTACTGTCGATTGTTCTCACGGTGATATGGCCACTGCCAACATTCTCATTCTGGGTGGCGATTTTGATGACGATTGCATGCCTAGTGACGTTAACAGACTCGAAACCTTTAGTTGGTCAGTTCTCATTCAAGATCGTTCTTGGAGTGATGGCGATGCTGTTAGCGGGAAATCTGCTGATTAGCTGGGCTGGAAGCTTTGTCTCTTTCAGTGGTATTGCTTCATTTATTATTGAAACGTTACGTTTCCCAATATTGATTCTGTTTGGTGTGGTGGCATTTCGTCTGCCATGGAAAAGAGAGTAAGCGACTCGACTAACACAAAATCAAAAAGGCTGTGCAGTGCACAGCCTTTGTCATTTCTGAAACAAGCAAAAAGTAATTCTTATTAGAACCTGTTGAGCGTTTATGAGTTGAAGATAAACTTCTCAATCGCGACCGCTACACCATGGTCGTCGTTGCTAGCTGTGATGTGATCCGCCAGTTTCTTGGTTTCTTCCATTGCGTTTTCCATTGCAATGCCAAGGCCTGCGTATTCAAGCATATGGTGATCGTTTTCAGCATCACCCATGCAGATGACTTCTTCCGCTTTAATGCCTAAGTGTTTCGCTATCGCTTCAATACCGACACCCTTGTTTGATTTCGGGTTTAGGAACTCTAAGAAGAATGGTGCACTTTGTACGATAGTAAACTGAGTCTTAAGCTCTTGTGGCAACTTACCGATGATTTCAGTCAGCTTGCTTGGTTCAGCGACAATCATAGTTTTGATGATTTCGTGGTCATCTTCTAGTTGAGAAAAGTCGAACTCGGTTATATCTAAGCAATTAATACGCGCTTCAATACCAGTGTACTCATTGTTCTCAGGTGTGATTAAGCCGTGGATCTTGCTGAAAGCATGGACATAACCACCAAGCTGTTCAGCGAGGGCAGCAATCTCTTTTGCGGCTTTACCGTTGCTGATCTCACTGTGAATGATCTCTTTTGTCGATACGTTCTGAACCATAGAGCCGTTGTAGAAGAGTACAAAGTCATCTTCGCCGTCAATCGAAAGCTCATCTAATTTGCTTTGCATGCCTTCTAAAGGGCGACCAGAAGCGAGAACTACTTTCACACCTGCAGCTCGTGCTTTGGCGATTGCGTCTTTGTTCTCTTGAGAAATCACTTTTTCACTGTTGAGTAGTGTGCCATCCATATCAAGAGCAATCAGTTTGTACATGTTGTTCCTTACTAAAAAATTAAAAGCTAACGAAATCTATGGGCGAAAGGATAAGGGAACTTGAAAGTTCAGGCTAGGGCTTTGATCAACTCATTTATCAGTACTCATTTGTTTGACCAAAAGGGGGAAGTGCTTTAAGGTCTGCGGTTGATTAATTTCATCAAATGATTGAGCTGAGGGAAAGTTGTACAAGATTAATGAAATGTTTGAAACCATTCAGGGTGAGGGCGTGTTTACTGGCGTTCCCGCTGTTTTTGTTCGTCTGCAAATTTGCCCAGTGGGCTGTTCTTGGTGTGATACCAAGCAGACCTGGGAAGCGTTGCCAGAAGAGGAAACCAGCCTTGGCGATATTATGGTTAAGACAGAAGATTCACCTACTTGGTCAGCAATCGATGCTCAAGGAATCGTGAATGAATATATCAAGCAAGGTTACACTGCTAAGCACATTGTGATTACTGGTGGTGAGCCATGCATTTATGATCTTGTTCCTCTTACTGAAGCGTTTGAGCAGCACGGTTGTCGCTGTCAGATTGAGACTAGCGGAACATCAGAAGTTAAAGCCACACCGGACACTTGGGTTACGGTGTCACCGAAAGTGGCGATGAAAGCGAAACTGGAAATCTTAGATAGCGCCTTGCAACGTGCTAACGAAATTAAGCATCCAGTAGGTACAAGCAAAGACATCGAACAACTTGACGGTTTATTGGAGCGAGCAGCAGTTCCTAACGACACTGTTATCGCTCTGCAACCAATCAGCCAAAAAGACCGCGCTACTCAGCTTTGTATTGATACCTGCATTGAGCGCAATTGGCGCTTATCAATACAAACTCACAAATATTTGAGCATCGCATAGGTTGTATTTTTACTGGGCAAGATAAGTCGCTAGTAGAAGGTTCTCGTAAGGATTTAAGATGAAAAAAGCAGTGGTAGTATTCAGTGGTGGTCAAGACTCAACAACGTGTCTTGTTCAAGCATTAAAAGAGTATGATGAAGTTCATGCGATTACGTTTGATTATGGTCAGCGCCATAGACTCGAGATTGAAGTTGCTGAGTCATTGTCGAAAGAGCTTGGTGTGAAAGCGCACAAAATGATGGATGTGACTCTGTTGAATGAACTGGCTATCAGCTCTTTGACTCGTGACGATATTCCTGTGTCTCATGAGCTGCAAGAGAATGGGCTGCCGAATTCATTCGTTCCTGGTCGTAATATTCTATTTCTGACTCTAGCGGGTATTTACGCTTACCAAATCGGTGCTGAAACCGTGATTACAGGTGTGTGTGAAACAGACTTTTCTGGTTACCCTGATTGTCGTAATGACTTTGTGAAGGCGATGAACTCTGCACTTGTACAAGGTATGGACAAGCAGCTTGATATCAAAACACCGCTAATGTGGTTAAACAAGGCTGAGACATGGGCGCTAGCAGACCAGTACTCAGCACTTGAACTTGTTAGAAACAAAACACTGACTTGTTACAACGGCATTGTTGGTGATGGCTGTGGCGATTGTCCGGCATGTGAACTGCGTAAAGTTGGCCTTAACGATTACCTCGGTGATCGCGAAAGCATCATGGCTGAGTTGGTTCGCAAACAGGCTGAGAATAAATAATTTCAGGTAAATCAATCGGTTCGTTATATGCATCAATAATGCAGTTTCGGCCGTTGCTTTTGGCTTGATAGAGTGCTTGGTCGAGCACTGAATACAAGTCATCAAAGTCACTTAATGCGTTTGAGGTTGCTAGATAAGCAAAACTCGCGGTCACATTAAGTGACTTTTTGCTTTCTGATAAAAAGACAGTGCTTGAAATGGCGTAGTGCAACTCTTCAACGCGTTCTCGTACCTCTGCTGGTGGGGTATCGGTTAACATGATGACAAATTCTTCACCCCCTAAGCGACCAAACAATTCACCATTCACTAAGTGTTTTCTAATTTGATCACTAATATGGACCAGTGCCCGATCACCAGTAGGGTGCCCATACTCATCATTAATCTTCTTAAACTTATCTAGATCGAGCAGCACGAGCACATGCTGTTTGTCCGTCCCTTTACAGCGTTTCACTCTTTTGATTCTTCGAATTATCTCAGTTCGGCTATATGCTTTCGTTAAGCCATCAATTGCTGCTTTTGCGCGAACCGTTTTGTTTATCAATACCGTGAAGCTTGCAGCGCAAAGCAACAGAATAACAACGATGTTGTACATCCATCTTTGATGTTCCATTTTTTCAATTTGAACGCGGTCGAGTTTCGTCTGATGTGTCAGGAAAGAGCTTTCTAGTTCTTGTTCATATTTGGCGTGCGTCAGGCCGAGCGCTTCGAGTGCGAGTCGATTGTCGATATCTCTAGCTTCCATTTGTATTGACGAGTATCGCTGGTAGAAATAGAAAGCTTGTTGGTAATCGCTGAGTGATTGATGAATATCAGAAAGCTGAAGAAGTGACTGCGCGATGTATTTATGCCTTGTGACTTGTTCAGCTAATTCTAGCGCTTGTTGAGCATAGTTGAGTGCTTCCGTTGGCAATTTCTGTTCTTCGAACATATCGCTGATCGCCAAGTAAGCATTGATGCGAATGACATCATTGCTCAGTTCGCTCGAAGCTGAAAGAGACTCAATTAGGTAGGTTCTCGCCACATCATAGTTTTTCGTTTGAGTGTACGCTTTTCCTAAGCCAAGACTTGTGAGTGCAATACCGTAGCTATGCGACGTTGAGCTCAGCAGTGTTCTTGCTGTCTGAAAGTGGTGAATTGCTAGTTCACTTTGCTCTTGGTTAAGGTAGAGATCCGCAAGGCTGTGATGCACTTGTGCTTTCATTAAATCTGAAGCGTTTACTCTGAGAATGAGAGCTTGCTCTAGATACTCCGCCGATTTTTCATATTGCTTTAATTCTTTGAGCAAGTTACCCACATCGTTGTAAACCCCCGAAATATCATGCCCTTGTGGAAACACGTTTATTAGTGATAGGTAGGTGTCTAGTGCAGCTTGATAGTCACTGCGGAAATGATGATTGTTCGCGATGACTCGATAAGTCCCGAATTTTGGTAATACAGGGTCAGCGATGTCATGTAAATCTGACTGAAGGGCAGAGCAGTAATAGTTCGCTTGATGGTATTTAGCTTGCTCGTTAAGCGATCGGCATAGCTGGTACTTTAGTAAGGCTTTACCAGTTAAATCACTGCGAGATTGCATTTTCGCCAAAAGTGTTAGAAAGCCTTGTTGTGCTTGTTCATATTGGCCTTTGCCGTCTTTCCTCAGAGCAGAAATAAACGCTGTTTCTATCGCTTGGTAGTCATTGTCGTTTGAAGCGATTCCGTAGAACGGCTGATCTCGGTGGCTCATGTATTGATACAGAAGAGACGCAAGGTAAAGCTTATCTCCATAAACCGTTGAGCCGATGTAGCGTGTTTGCAGCATGTTTAATGCGCGCTCAGGAGAGTGGTTTAAAGTAGAGAGATAAAGCGCGTTCCAATCAGCATTTGGAGTAGAGCTTAGATTGGAGGTATAGACTGGTGAATTGTGGTCACGATCTGATGTTGATACTTGGCTATAAGAACAAAAGCTAATGAATAGTAGAAAGGTAACAAAAACGAAGTGATTCACAAGAGACGATCAATCAGATAAAGAACGATATTCTATTATTAGTTTGATGTTGCTTCAAATTTTGAATGGTGCGACTACGTGGTTATGCGAGGTAGGTCTCTAATTTATTGATACTAATCAGAGGTATATCGGTCGCGCGAATCGTGCGACCGATATCGGAAATTAGATGTATAATTTCGCTAGGTCAGAAGGCTCAAGTTCTTTGCCTTCTAATGTTGCATTCCAGTTAGTACCAACAAGAACGCCGTCTTCAGCAAGAGTCAGTAACCAATCTTCTACAAAGATATCTAGTGGAATTTCTAATACTTCGAAGTCAGCCCACTCTTCAACGTTGTGAGTTTGAGCATCTTCTTTTGAAGACCAGAATGGCATCACTTCGCTGTTTTCGAATTCACTTGAGTCACATGCTAGCCAACCTTCTTCGTTGCGAAGGCCCCATACCAGTTTAGTTTCTTGTGTTTCAGAAACGAAAAGTTCTAGATTTGCTTGAGTATCAGCTGTTAGTTTGCTCATGGATTAATTCTCTATGTTGATAACGTGGCAAGATTAACATTATAGACGGCTTAGGTATATGCTATTCAAGGAATTATCACCATACTGAAACGTTAACTTAAGATAACGTTTCAGATGAGGCATAACTAAGAGTGGTTACTTTCCAATTTTTGTAAAAATATGCCATTCTTCTTTGATGTTGCCTTTGAATCCGGCGACAGAAGCGACAACTTTTCTATTGAGCGCATGGTTGATTTTGGTTCCCTCTTCATTAGAAACGGTATCCCCGTAGCCAACGATTGTCACTCTAGATGGTTGTATACCATTACTTATTAGGGCTCGCCTTACATTTGATGCTCGTTCTTTCGATAAGTCTAAGTTGTGAGCCGCGTTTCCGACTTTACTCGCGTAGCCTTGTAGACGAATGGTTGTGCTTTCATACCGCTTTAAAAACGCGGCCATTTGACGAATTTGGCCAAGAAAAACAGGATTGATTTCTGTTGAATTGTTGGCAAATAAGATGTGAAGTTCTTTCTGTTCCGTTGACTCGAAATAAGAGCCGCAGCCGTCATTATCGATTTCAGCGCCAATCTGTGTATCAACACATAAATCACGGGCGTTTATTACACCGTCATTGTCATCATCTTGAAGATCGTAAATTTGAGTGACCGGCGGTAGAGCGCGATATTCGAATTCATCTTCGTTGTTTTCAGCTAAAGCATTGGCAGATACAACCATGAAGCAAAGCGATAATACTGTGTTGGTAAGCTTCATTAATATTCCACCTTTTCATTCCATTCTTCTGGGATCTCAACTCGTAAACCGATGAGTAGGTTACCAGTTGCGTTCATTACGCGATATTTTGCGTATTGCTCGTCATACTTAGCATCTAAATAGCCTTTACGAGCTTCGAATAATTCATTCTCAGTGTTAAGTAAGTCGAGAAGGGTACGTTTACCGATACGGTATTGTTTCTCATATGAGATTACCGTGTCTGATGCCGAGTCTACGTGGTCAGATAGGAACTCTTTTTGCTGAACCGTTAAATCAAGTGCGCTCCATGATAGACGTAGACTCTCTTCTACATTGCGGTAAGTACTTTCGCGAAGGTCCTTGGCTTTGTTGAGTTGGTAGGCTGCACTTTCTGTGCGGTCTTGATCCGAACCACCATTGTAAAGGTTGTATCTTAAACGAACCATGGCAGAAAACTCATCGCTGCTGCCTTCTGTACCACCGGCGTCATCACGCCAAGTTTGAGCGGCTTCAAAAGAAACAGTCGGGTAGTTGGTACTCTTAGATTGTTTGTATTGGAACTTCGCTGAGTCAACATCGGCTTGTGCAATCTTAATGACTGGATGCTGGTTAAACGCTTTTGCCAACGCACCATCAACGGTATAAGGAATTGCACCCGCATCTGCGCGAGGGAAAGTTAACCCTAAAGGAGATTGACCAACAAGTCTTTTAAACTGAGTATGCGTATCAAAAAGGTTGTTTTGAGCAGCAAGCAAATTCCCGTGCGCTTTCGCAATACGAGCTTCAACTTGTGACATATCTGCGGTTGAACCAATACCTGATTCCACGCGCTTACGAATGTCGTTATATATCTCTTTGTGCGTCGCTAGGTTGTTTTCAGACAGGGAAAGCACTTCGTAGGCTTTCACTGCGTCAAGATAAACCTTTGTGACTTCTAAAGCGATATCTTGCGCGTTAGATAGTAGTTGATAGCGCACAGACTCTGCATCAGCGGCAGTACGGTCGATATCATTGGATGTATTAGCACCATCCCATATTAACTGGGTCAAGGTGATCGTTGCTTCTTTTCTAGTCAGGTCGGTGGTGTCTTGGTTGGTTGCAAGATCAGTATGCTCATAACCAATCCCACCATCTAAGTCTATACTTGGTCGATAAGCACCACCAGAAGCGTCGTTAAGATAACGCTTACTGATATATTCGTTATAAGCACTTTTGATTTCAGGGTTGCTTTCTAATGTAAACGCAACGGCTTGCTCTAAGGTTTGTGCTGTTGTCGGCAAACTTAGCGCTATAGCTAACCCTAATGTTGTCGTTTGAATGTAATTCAATTTCCATCTCTCCAAATTGGACTGCATCTAAACCTACGCTTTTTAATGTGCTAGATACGAAATTTAGATGAACCGCCAAAAAAATAACGTTCGCTCGAGAAGCTACCGTAAATGGTTGTAAAGTTGTTAACAGTTTGCTGTGCGTTTTATGATGATTTTGAGAACGTCAATTTTACGTTTTTAGCTCTGTTATTTTTCGCAAACACAATAACTTATATTGATAGTGTGAGCACTTTCATTATTGTGTGATGTGATCAGCGTCATTACCTTGTCACTCGGTATGTTAAATGTACGATTCATAACTAGGAATTATGTGATGTTAAATGTTATATTTCGGCTAATATTATAAATAAGATGTCACAAAGTTGACGTGACAAGCGAAAATGGTTTTTAGGGGTTGATATGGACATTACAGCATTGAATTTGACCGGTGCTCTTGCATTGGGTCAGCGCATTGTTATTTCAGTTGATGGCACGGTTAGAGTACTCGAAGAGGGAGAGCCTCTACAGGCTGGAGATGTAACTCTTGAATCTCAAAATGGACCTAATGAACCTCAGGTATCAGTTAAGCGTTTTTCACCTGAAGACGGTGAAGTTGAACTAGACCAGGATATCGCAAATATTTTTGCCGCATTAGAAGAAGGTGAAGACCCTACTGAGTTAGGAGATGAGTTCGCTACCGCTGCTGGTCAAAATGGTTCTAGCTTGGCAACTAGTGGGACTGTAGAGCGAGACGGTGAAGAAACGATCCCAGCAACCGAATTTATAACAACGGGATTTGAAGCGCTGGGCATGTCGCGAACTCAAAGCCTGAGCCTTCTAGAGCAATTCCGTTTCGTACAACAAGAGCCAATCTTTGTAGACCTTTCTTTTAGCGCGCTTGAAGATGCACTAAGTGCATCTGTTCCAGAAGATACTTTGTTAAGCGGCCAGTTAACTGCGACCGATGCAAATAATGACCTTCTTACCTTCTCAGTTGAATCGGGCCCTTCTAACGGTAGCCTTACCCTAAATGAAGATGGCTCTTGGCAATACACTCCAGATGCAAACTATAACGGCCCAGATAGCT
Organism: Vibrio sp. 10N.222.54.A3; assembly: GCF_041474095.1. Taxonomy (NCBI): domain Bacteria; kingdom Pseudomonadati; phylum Pseudomonadota; class Gammaproteobacteria; order Vibrionales; family Vibrionaceae; genus Vibrio; species Vibrio sp. 10N.222.54.A3. The sequence continues at coordinate 529 of NZ_JBFRTN010000020.1, read as the reverse complement.
TCCAAGTTATCGTGACGGATGAAACTGGTCTGACAGACACGTTAACTGTCACAATTGATGTTACGCCAGTGAATGATGCGCCAGTAGCAGAGCCTAAGGACCGTTCCTTATTAGAGGACCAGGTTATTAGCGGTAGCATCAATGCTACGGATGTAGATCAACCTGTAGGTGAACCACTAGTGTTTACTACGGACACCTTAGTTGAAGGTCTAACTTTAAACGAAGACGGTAGTTATGAATTCGATGCGTCTTCTTATGGTTATCTATCCGAAGGTGAAGAACTAAAGATTGAAGTACCAGTCACAGTAACTGATGACCAAGGTGCAACTGATACAACAACGTTAACTATCACAGTCACAGGCACTAATGACCTTCCAATCGCAAACGCCGACACTAGTGCAGTGGAAGAAAACAGCACCGTAACCGTTGATGTACTGGCTAACGACACCGATTTAGACGATGGTGCTAAGTTCACTTTAGACAGTGTGAGCTCGGACAAAGGTCTGGTGACTATCGTTAATAACAAACT
>NZ_JBFRTN010000019.1:0-128377 GCF_041474095.1 Vibrio sp. 10N.222.54.A3 | reverse complement strand
GAATTAAGCATTATCGAGCTATTTCAAGTAGATATGACAAGCTAGAAAGGAATTATGCCAGCATGTTATCGCTGGCATTCATGTTAATGTGGCTACCGATGTATTGTTGAACGCGAAATGTACAGCAAAGATCAACACGCCCTAGAGTTGCTAAGTAAATAGAAGAAGGGTTGATGTGAAAGCATCAACCCTTTTTGTTTGTGTTAGTTACGTATAAGCGGGAAAAGGTAACTGAGTTAGCTCAGACGACTAACCGTGTGGCCAACTTTGTGGCATCACAAACCAGAATTGCCCCGACTTTGTTTGCCCATGGACGAAGCGATCACCGAACTCGGTGATCGGCTGACTGCTGAAATCATCCGTCCCTGCTGCCCATTGCTCTTTGGTGAGTGGATACAGTGGTTCACTGATTAAATGAGCCTGATCTTGATAGCACCAAAAGCCGTTTACTTGGCTTGGGTTAATGTCATAGCCCAAGCATTTTGTCGGTATGTTTTGCTCTAAGAAAGGGTTGGTATATAGACGACCTTGCATCAGTAAGTGTTTTGAGTCGACATCGATTTCTGGATATTGCTCAACAAAGGCGGCAGAAGAGGACATTTCGAGTTGGTGGCTGAGCATCCTGTCGAGTTTCTTATCCAATTGGTCGTGAGAGTTGGGTCCAAACCATGTTTGTTCGTGGAGCAGATAAAACTTAATCGCCACTTCCCAATGTTCCAGCTTTTGGCTGCTCTCTTCTTTAAGAATAAAGTCGATTGCACCGAGAGTTCTGCCTTCCACATTGATCTGAATCTCGTCGTGTTTTATCGAGTAATTCGGTGAGGCAGCGATCACTTGCTCGCATAGATATTGGTAGAGGAAACCTAATCTAGGATTACCCTCATAAGTATGTGATGAGTCGATGGCATGGTTGCTAGAGAATGCACTGAGATCCGAAACCGGTGGCTTGATTTCTAGTAATGGCGGTGAGTCGATGACCCATTGGTAAAAACGTTGCAGTGCTGTCATCTCTTCCTCATAAACTCATCGTGGGGCTTTCGACATTCTACCCGTAAATTGATATAACGACGTTATTATAAAGGTAAGCTGGAAAGAAAAATGATTAACTTACAATTAGAAAAGCTACTTAACGAAAAACTGCAGCCACAGCAGATTAAAGATTACTGTCCTAATGGTCTTCAAGTTGAAGGCGCGACAGAAGTGAAGCGAATCGTTACTGGTGTAACAGCTTCTCAAGCCTTGATTGATAAAGCGGTAGAACTGAACGCAGACGCTTTGTTGGTTCATCACGGTTTCTTTTGGAAAGGTGAGTCAGAGGCAATTCGTGGCATGAAGGGCAAACGCATTCGCACTCTGATAAAGAATGACATTAACCTTTTGGGTTATCACTTACCTCTCGATATCCATCCTGAACTTGGTAACAACGCCAAACTCGCTGAACTGCTTGATATTGAAGTAGAAGGTGGCTTGGAAGGGCACCCACAATCGGTTGCTATGTTTGGTAGATTAAAGACACCGATGACCGGTGCTGAGTTTGCGGCAAAAATTGATCAAGTACTGAATCGTAAGCCGCTACATATTGCTCCTGAAAACGCAGATAAAATGATTGAAACGGTAGGTTGGTGTACTGGCGGCGGTCAAGATTACATTGAACTTGCAGCCTCTCAAGGTATCGACGCATTTATCTCTGGTGAAATTTCTGAGCGCACTACTTACTCAGCACGCGAGCAAGACATTCATTATTTTGCTGCTGGCCACCACGCGACTGAGCGATACGGTGTAAAAGCGTTAGGTGAATGGTTAGCGGAAGAACATGGCTTGGATGTTGAGTTTATTGATATCGATAACCCAGTTTAAGAGCAGATGCGAGATAAGGGGGACGAGTCGAGTGTATGCGTCGTTCTCTAGAATTGAGCAGGTAACCTGTATAGTTTATCTGCTCGCTTAAGGAGATCCCCAACTCATTCGTCCCTCGTTCTTGGGGATGACGATATTATTTTATTCGTTCACTTCGCATTCTTGAGGATGACGGGGTTGAGAGCGTACAAAAGAAAAGGGGTTGATGTTCTCACATCAACCCCTTTTAACATTATGATTTATAGCAACTATTCACGTTCGTGAAGTGCTTTAAAGTCACGTTGTTCTTCACCAGTATATAGCTGACGAGGACGACCGATACGGTTCGTCGGATCGCTGTGCATTTCGTTCCAGTGAGCAATCCAACCGATGGTACGAGACATCGCGAAGATTACTGTAAACATAGATACTGGAATACCGATTGCTTTCAGAATGATACCTGAGTAGAAATCTACGTTCGGGTATAGCTTCTTAGAAACAAAGTACTCATCAGAAAGAGCGATACGCTCAAGTTCCATCGCTACGTCTAGTAGTGGATCTTGGATGTTTAGCTCTTTAAGCACTTCGTGACACGCTTCGCGCATTACTGTTGCACGTGGGTCGTAGTTCTTGTAAACACGGTGACCGAAGCCCATCAAACGGAATGGGTCATCTTTGTCTTTTGCTTTCGCAACGTATTCTTCAATGTTATCTACGCTACCGATCTCTTCAAGCATGCGCAGACAAGCTTCGTTTGCACCGCCGTGAGCTGGGCCCCAAAGTGATGCGATACCTGCTGCGATACACGCAAACGGGTTAGCACCAGATGAACCAGCAAGACGCACTGTAGACGTAGAAGCGTTCTGTTCGTGGTCAGCATGTAGAGTGAAAATCTTATCCATTGCACGAGCAACGATAGGGTTCACTTCATACTCTTCACATGGGTTTGCAAACATCATGTGTAAGAAGTTTTCTGCGTAGCCTAGGTCGTTACGTGGGTAGATAAACGGCTGACCGATTGAATATTTGTAACACATTGCAGCCAGTGTTGGCATTTTTGAAATCAGGCGGTATGCCGCAATTTCACGGTGTGTATCGTTGTTGACATCAAGTGAGTCGTGGTAGAACGCCGCTAGAGCGCCTACAACACCACACATTACAGCCATAGGGTGAGCGTCACGACGGAAGCCGTGGAAGAAACTAGCGATTTGCTCGTGCACCATAGTGTGACGTGTCACGGTAGTCTTGAACTTTTCGTACTCAGCTCGAGATGGGGCTTCACCGTAAAGAAGTATGTAACATACTTCTAAGTAATCAGCGTTATTGGCAAGTTGGTCGATTGGATAACCACGATGTAAAAGAATGCCTTTTCCACCGTCAATAAAAGTGATTTGAGACTCACAGGATGCAGTGGCAAGAAAACCAGGGTCAAAAGTGAAAAAACCATTAGAACCTAGTGTACGAACATCGATCACTGGAGTACCAAGTACACCTTCTGTAATCGGCAGCTCGATTGGCGCTTGACCTTCAATGTGAAGGGTAGCTTTCTTATCCGCCATAACAATCTCCTTTGTTTATTATTTAATCCGTCCAGGATGTTTATGTGCCATTTTTTTACTGGTCTTACGTGGGAAAGTCAATTTTTCTGAAGCTTTGTGTGCACTTGTTAGTGTTTTTTACATTAAATTCGTTAAAAATCTGGTCTGTGTAGCATTATTTGTTACATCAATTGTATTAGAATGTTGCCAGTCGTATAGTGACGCTGAAAAGTTTGGTTAAAACCTTATAAATGCAAGGCTAAGAAGAAATGTGAGGTGTCTTTCTTAATCGAGCAGTTAACAATTATTTTACAATTATCTAAGGCTCAACTTCAGTCATTTGTTAAGTTAATGTTAAACTTTGAAGGTTTACAATCAAATTTTGTCCATAACAATATCATAAGGTTATTTAATGACCATAATGCTCAATGGAGCTGAGTGAGCAAGCCCGTGAAAGAAAGAAAGACAAGACCTGTTAATTTAGATTTACAGACCATCCACTTTCCAATCACAGCAATAGCTTCCATCCTACACCGTGTGTCTGGGGTGATAACTTTTGTCGCGATTGGAATTCTGCTTTGGTTACTATCCATTTCCCTCTCATCCCCAGTAGGCTTTGCCGAAGCTAGCGACATTGTCGATGGTTTCTTCGTGAAGTTTATTCTGTGGGGCATTTTAACCGCTTTGGCTTACCACATTGCTGGTGGTATTCGTCACCTTCTTATGGACCTTGGTCACTTTGAAGAGCTGGAATCTGGCGCTAAGAGCGCTAAGGTTGCATTCGCAGCAACAGCGGTATTGTCTCTACTAGCGGGGATCTTAGTATGGTAAACAACGTTTCTACTTTTGGTCGTAATGGTGTCCACGATTATCTATTGATTCGTGCAACTGCCATCATTATGACGCTTTACACTATCTACCTAGTTAGCTTCTGTGCTTTCTCTGGTGATATCTCTTACGCATCTTGGACGCAATTCTTTGGTGGAACCTTCACTAAAGTCTTCACCATGTTAGCGCTTACTTCTGTTTTGGTTCACGCGTGGATCGGCCTATGGCAAGTACTAACTGACTACATCAAATGCGCAAAACTGCGTGTTGGTCTTCAAGTCGGTGTTGTTGCAGTTCTTCTTGGATATTTCTTCTCTGGTCTGTTTATTTTGTGGGGTGCGTAAGTGACTATTCCTGTTCGTGAGTTTGATGCCGTAGTGATCGGCGCTGGTGGTGCAGGTATGCGTGCCGCACTGCAAATTTCTGAGCAAGGCCTTTCTTGTGCATTGCTTTCTAAAGTTTTCCCTACTCGTTCTCATACGGTTTCAGCGCAAGGCGGCATCACTGTTGCTCTTGGTAACGCGCATGAAGACCATTGGGAACAACATATGTATGACACAGTAAAAGGTTCTGATTACATCGGTGACCAAGACGCTATCGAATACATGTGTAAAAACGGTCCTGAGTCGGTAATCGAACTCGAAAAAATGGGCCTACCTTTCTCTCGTTTTGAGAACGGTACTATTTACCAGCGTCCTTTCGGTGGTCAATCTAAAAACTTTGGTGGTGAGCAAGCGGCTCGTACCGCAGCTGCAGCCGACCGTACTGGTCACGCTCTGCTTCACACGCTTTACCAACAAAACATTAAACACAAAACGACTGTTTTCTCTGAGTGGTATGCACTGGATCTTGTTAAGAACGAAGATGGTGCAATCTTAGGTACTACTGCGCTTTGCATGGAAACCGGTGAGGTTTGCTACTTCAAAGCGAAGGCAACAATCCTTGCAACCGGAGGTGCTGGTCGTATCTACGCATCAACAACCAATGCACATATTAATACTGGTGACGGTGTTGGTATGGCGATTCGTGCTGGCGTTCCTATGCAAGACATCGAAATGTGGCAGTTCCACCCAACGGGTATCGCTGGTGCAGGTGTATTGGTAACGGAAGGTTGTCGTGGTGAAGGTGGTTACCTTCTCAATAAAGACGGCGAACGCTTCATGGAACGTTACGCACCAAACGCTAAAGACTTAGCGGGTCGTGATGTTGTTGCTCGTTCAATGATGGTTGAAATTCGTGAAGGTCGTGGTTGCGATGGCCCTTGGGGTCCACATATTAAGCTTAAGCTTGATCACTTAGGTAAAGAGACGCTTGAATCTCGTCTTCCTGGTGTATGTGAACTTTCTCGTACCTTTGCTCACGTTGATCCAGTGAAAGAGCCAATCCCAGTAATCCCGACATGTCACTACATGATGGGTGGTGTTCCAACACAAGTTTCTGGTCAAGCTATTAAGCAAACCGAAGACGGCAGCGATGTTGAAATCCAAGGTCTCTTTGCTTGTGGTGAAATCGCATCAGTATCAGTACATGGTGCCAACCGTCTAGGTGGTAACTCACTGCTTGATTTGGTGGTATTTGGTCGTGCGACAGGTCTACACCTAGGTGAGACACTGAAGAAGCAAGGCGAAGCGAAACCTGCAACTGAAGCTGACATTGAGCGTTCACTAGAGCGTTACAACCGTTGGGAAAACAGCACAGACGGCGAAGATCCAGCGCAAATCCGTAAAGATCTTCAGCAATGTATGCAGAACAACTTCTCAGTATTCCGTGAAGGCAAAGCAATGGCTGAAGGCCTAGAAGAGCTAAAAGCGATTCGCGAGCGTCTGAAAAATGCACACCTATCTGATAAGTCTACAGAGTTCAACACTCAACGTATCGAGTGTCTAGAGCTTGAAAACTTGATGGAAACGGCATTCGCAACGGCTGTTGCTGCAAATTTCCGTACAGAGAGCCGTGGCGCACACGCTCGATTCGATTTCCCTGACCGTGATGATGAGCAATGGCTATGCCACTCACTTTACAACCCAGAGTCAGAGAGCATGACTAAGCGTGGTGTAAACATGGAACCTATCCATCGTGAAGCGTTCCCACCAAAAGCACGTACGTACTAAGGAGATATGACCATGAAACTGAATTTCTCTTTATATCGTTACAATCCAGATGTCGACCAGAAACCTTATATGAAGGAATACACTCTAGAAGTGGATGAAGGTTCAGACATGATGCTTTTGGATGCGCTTATTCTGTTGAAAGAGCAAGATCCAACAATCTCATTCCGTCGCTCATGCCGTGAAGGTGTATGTGGCTCGGATGGTTTGAACATGAACGGTAAAAATGGCCTAGCGTGTATCACGCCATTGTCTGCGCTTTCGGGCCAAGACAAGATTGTGATTCGCCCACTGCCTGGCTTACCCGTTGTTCGTGACCTGATTGTAGACATGACTCAGTTCTACGATAACTACGAAAAAGTGAAGCCATTCTTAGTGTCTGATGGCAATGTGCCACCGGCTCGTGAAAACTTACAAAGCCCTGATGAGCGTGCTCATTTAGATGGATTGTACGAATGTATCATGTGTGCATGTTGTACAACGTCATGCCCATCATTCTGGTGGAACCCTGACAAATTCATCGGACCAGCAGGCCTGCTTGCAGCGTACCGTTGGCTAATTGATAGCCGAGATACAGCGACAGACGAACGTTTGTCCGATCTTGATGATGCATTTAGCGTTTTTCGTTGCCATGGCATCATGAATTGTGTAAGTGTTTGTCCTAAGGGATTAAATCCGACGAAAGCTATTGGTCACATCAAGACCATGCTAGTGAATCGTTCGGTTTAAGTTATATAAAAATTGCCGCCCTAGAAGTTTTGGGGCGGCCTTTTAATAGCTCGGCATAGACCGCAGCAAACGTGAAAACTACTGGTTAAGGGAAAATATGCACAACGGCGTGATGAAGGCATGGCTCGAGTCTTCACACTTGGCTGGCGCCAATGCAACGTACGTAGAAGAACTCTATGAACTGTATCTAAGTGACCCAGATTCGGTAAGTGACGAATGGAGAAGTGTTTTTGAAGAACTGCCTGTGCAAGCTTCAGAGACAGTGGAACAACCACACTCTCGTGTTCGTGAATACTTCCGTCGACTCGCTCAAGAAACAAAGCATTACAGTGTCCAAGTTAGTGATCCAGATGTCGATGCGAAACAAGTAAAGGTTCTGCAACTTATTAATGCCTATCGATTCCGAGGGCATCAAGCAGCAAATCTAGACCCCCTAGGTTTATGGAAAAGAGCGACAGTTGATGAACTGGACCCTTCTTTCCACACTCTTACCGAAGATGACCTCAATGAGACGTTCAACGTCGGCTCTTACGCCATTGGCCAAGAGACGATGGTGCTTAAAGATCTCTACAAATCTCTAAAGCAAACGTATTGTGGCTCTATTGGTGCTGAATACATGCACATGACAAATACAGAGCAAAAGCGTTGGATCCAACAACGTTTAGAGTCTGTATCTGGTCAGCCCTCTTTCAACAAAGAAGAAAAGCAAGCTTTCCTAGAAGAGCTAACTGCTGCTGAAGGTCTTGAGCGCTATCTTGGTGCGAAATTCCCAGGCGCAAAACGCTTCTCGTTGGAAGGTGGTGATGCTCTTATCCCAATGACGAAAGAAATTATTCGTCATGCTGGCGGACAAGGCATGCGTGAAGTTGTTGTTGGTATGGCTCACCGTGGTCGTCTAAACATGTTGGTCAACGTGCTTGGTAAAAAGCCACAAGACCTGTTTGACGAGTTTGCGGGCAAGCACGATGACACGTGGGGTACTGGTGATGTGAAATACCACCAAGGCTTCTCTGCGGACTTCGCAACGCCAGGCGGCAACGTTCACTTAGCACTAGCATTTAACCCATCTCACTTAGAAATCGTAAACCCGGTAGTTATCGGTTCAGTACGTGCACGTCAAGATCGCCTTGGTGATAATGATGGTAGCCGTGTACTTCCAATTACTATCCACGGTGACTCAGCTATCGCTGGTCAGGGTGTAGTACAAGAGACGTTTAACATGTCTCAAGCTCGTGGTTTCTGTGTAGGTGGTACGGTTCGTATCGTTGTAAACAACCAAGTTGGTTTTACAACGTCTAACCCTCGCGATACACGCTCTACGATGTACTGTACCGATATCGCGAAGATGGTTCAGGCTCCGATTTTCCACGTTAACTCTGATGATCCAGAAGCGGTTGCGTTTGTTGCGCGTCTTGCATTGGATTACCGTAATACGTTTAAGCGTGATGTTGTTATTGATTTGGTTTGTTACCGTCGCCACGGTCACAATGAAGCCGATGAGCCGAATGCAACACAGCCTTTGATGTACCAAAAAATCAAGAAGCACCCAACACCACGTAAGCTGTATGCTGACGTACTGATGGAGCGCGGTGAGTTTGGTATTGATACGGCAACCCAACTCGTTAACGAGTATCGTGATGCACTTGATCACGGTGAAGTTGTGGTTAAAGAGTGGCGCCCAATGGCACTTCATTCTGTTGACTGGTCTCCATACCTTGGTCACGACTGGAACATTGAATGGGACAACAAAATTGATATCGAGCGTCTGAAAGAGCTTGGTACCAAACTTTGTCAATACCCGGACAGCCACAAGCTGCAAAGCCGAGTAAATAAACTGTACAACGATCGTACTGCCATGGTGAATGGTGAGAAACAAGTCGATTGGGGTATGGCTGAAACTCTGGCATACGCAACACTTGTTGACGACGGTAAGCGTATTCGTATCTCAGGCCAAGATTCAGGTCGTGGTACGTTCTTCCACCGTCACTCAGTACTGCACAATCAATCAGATGCAAGCACGTATGTTCCTCTTGCGAACATTCATGATAAACAAGGGCCATTCCAAGTGTTTGACTCTGTGTTATCTGAAGAAGCGGTACTCGCATTTGAGTATGGTTACGCGACAGCAGAGCCAAGCGGTCTAACCCTTTGGGAAGCTCAATTTGGTGACTTCGCAAACGGTGCACAAGTTGTTATCGACCAATTCATTTCATCAGGTGAGCAAAAGTGGGCACGTCTATGTGGTCTAACTATGCTGCTTCCTCACGGTTATGAAGGCCAAGGCCCGGAGCACTCTTCTGCACGTCTTGAGCGTTACCTTCAGTTATGTGCTGAACAAAACATGCAGGTTGTTGTTCCTTCAACACCAGCTCAGGTTTACCACATGATTCGCCGTCAGGTTGTTCGACCAATGCGTCGTCCACTGATTGTAATGTCACCTAAGTCATTGCTTCGTCACCCTCTGTGTACTTCTTCTCTTGAAGATTTGGCAGAAGGCACGTTCCAACCAGCTATCGCAGAAATTGATGATCTGGCGCCTGAGAACGTAAAACGCGTCGTGTTCTGTTCAGGTAAGGTTTACTTTGACCTGCTTGACCAAAGACGTAAGAACGAGCAAGACGATGTCGCTATTGTACGTATTGAGCAACTTTACCCGTTCCCTTATGAGGACGTGAGAGCTGCCATCGCACAGTACACAAATGTAGTCGATTACGTTTGGTGTCAAGAAGAGCCACAAAACCAAGGTGCTTGGTACAGTAGCCAACATAATTTCCGAGCTGCTATCCCAGTAGGTGCTGATATTCAATACGCAGGTCGTCCTGCATCAGCATCACCAGCTGTTGGCTATATGTCAGTACACTTGAAACAACAAAAAGCGTTAGTTGACGACGCTTTGACCCTACTTAAGAACTAGAAGTAAAAGGAAAATACGCACATGACAATTGAAATTCTGGTTCCAGATTTACCTGAATCTGTGGCTGATGCAACAGTTGCTACTTGGCACAAAAAACCGGGCGAAGCGGTTGCACGTGATGAAGTCATTGTAGATATCGAAACAGATAAAGTAGTTCTAGAAGTACCGGCTCCTGAAGCGGGTGTTCTGGAAGCTATCATCGAAGAAGAGGGTGCTACGGTACTTTCTAAGCAGCTTTTGGCTAAAATCAAGCCGGGTGCTGTCGCTGGTGAACCAACGAAAGACACCACTGAAGATACAGAAGCATCTCCTGATAAGCGCCATAAAGCTGCGCTAACAGAAGAGAACAACGACGCACTAAGCCCAGCTGTTCGTCGCCTGCTTGCTGAGCACAACCTACAACCAGCTGACGTTAAAGGCACTGGTGTTGGTGGTCGTATTACTCGTGAAGACATCGACGCACACCTAGCAGCAGCGAAAGCGGCTCCGGCAGCAGCATCTGCACCAGCAGTTGAAGCGCCAGCAGCGGCTCGCAGCCAAAAACGCGTGCCTATGACTCGCCTGCGTAAGACAGTTGCAAACCGTCTTCTAGAAGCGAAAAACAGCACAGCAATGCTGACTACTTTCAACGAAGTGAACATGAAGCCAATCATGGACCTTCGTAAGCAGTACAAAGACCAATTCGAGAAACGTCACGATACGCGTCTTGGCTTCATGTCTTTCTACGTGAAAGCAGTAACAGAAGCACTGAAGCGTTTCCCAGAAGTGAACGCTTCTATTGATGGTACAGATATCGTTTACCACAACTACTTCGACATCAGCATGGCGGTATCTACGCCACGTGGTCTAGTGACTCCAGTACTCAAAGACTGTGACACACTAGGTTTCGCTGATATCGAAAAAGGCATCAAAGAGCTAGCAATCAAAGGTCGTGACGGCAAGCTAACGGTTGATGAACTGATGGGCGGCAACTTCACTATCACAAACGGTGGTGTATTTGGTTCTCTAATGTCTACGCCAATCATCAACCCGCCTCAAGCGGCAATTTTGGGTATGCACAAAATCCAAGACCGTCCAATGGCTGTTGATGGCAAGGTAGAGATTCTACCAATGATGTACCTAGCGCTTTCTTACGACCACCGTCTAATCGATGGCCGTGAATCAGTTGGCTTCCTAGTGACCATCAAAGAGCTTCTAGAAGATCCTGCACGTCTGCTATTAGACGTTTAGTATCGCTAAAACGTCTAGTTAACCCCGTTAGCTAGACGTAAAAAGTTTCAAAGGCTAGGCTGCTCAACGTCTGGCCTTCAATTGAACTGTAAAGCCATTAGAAAATGGACAGCAGTTGTTTTGAGAAGACCCTACAGACGTAACACAGGAAACTGTGTCGTTATGGAAATAATAATCCCTTAAGGGAAAATAAACGGAATATCAAAATGAATTTGCATGAATACCAAGCCAAACAGCTGTTTGCAGAATTCGGTTTGCCTGTACCAGAAGGTTTCGCATGTGATACTGCACAAGAAGCTTTCGAAGCTGCAGGTCGTATCAGTACAGCCAAGAAAGTCGTTAAGTGTCAAGTACACGCTGGTGGCCGCGGTAAAGCGGGCGGCGTAGAGCTACATGACACCAAAGAAGGCGTTAAAGAGTTTGCACAAAAGTGGCTAGGTAAAAACCTAGTGACTTACCAAACAGACGCTAATGGTCAGCCTGTAACTAAGATCCTAGTTGAAGAAGCATCAAACATTGCTAACGAACTTTACCTAGGTGCTGTTGTTGACCGCGCAACGCGTAAAATTGTATTCATGGCGTCAACTGAAGGCGGTGTGGACATTGAGAAAATCGCTGAAGAAACTCCAGAGTTGATTCACCAATCAGCGATCGATCCTCTAGTAGGCCCTCAAGCTTACCAAGGCCGTGAACTGGCGTTCAAACTTGGTCTAGTTGGCGATCAAATCAAACAGTTCGTTAAGATCTTCATGGGTCTTGGCCAAATGTTCTCTCAGTACGACCTAGCTCTACTAGAAATCAACCCGCTTGTAATTACTGGCGAAGGCAACCTGCTTTGTCTAGACGGCAAGATCAACATCGACTCAAACGCGATGTACCGTCAGCCTAAACTACGTGAAATGCACGATCCATCTCAAGAAGATGAGCGCGAAGCACACGCAGCACAGTGGGAACTGAACTACGTAGCACTAGATGGTAACGTTGGCTGTATGGTTAACGGTGCAGGCCTTGCGATGGGTACGATGGATATCGTAAACCTACACGGCGGCAAGCCAGCAAACTTCCTTGATGTAGGCGGCGGCGCGACAAAAGAACGTGTAGCTGAAGCATTCAAGATCATCCTTTCTGATGACAATGTTAAAGCAGTACTCGTAAACATTTTCGGTGGCATCGTTCGTTGTGACATGATCGCTGAAGGTATTATCGGTGCAGTTAAAGAAGTCGGCGTAACAGTTCCTGTAGTTGTTCGTCTAGAAGGTACAAACGCAGACCTAGGTCGCGAAGTACTTGCTAATTCTGATGTTGATATCATTGCAGCTGAATCTCTAACAGATGCTGCTCAGAAAGTTGTTGCTGCTGCGGAGGCTAAATAATGTCTGTATTAATTAACAAAGACACTAAAGTAATCTGTCAGGGTTTCACTGGCGGTCAAGGTACATTCCACTCAGACCAAGCTATCGCATACGGTACGCAAATGGTTGGTGGTGTTTCACCTGGTAAAGGTGGTCAAACTCACCTAGGCCTTCCAGTATTCAACACAGTACGTGAAGCGGTAGAAGTAACTGGCGCAACAGCAACAGTTATCTACGTACCAGCTCCTTTCTGTAAAGATGCAATCCTAGAAGCGATTGATGCAGGTATCGAACTGATCGTAACGATCACTGAAGGTATCCCTACAACAGATATGATCGACGTTAAAGTGAAGCTAGAAGAAACTGGCGTTCGCATGATCGGTCCTAACTGTCCAGGTCTTATCACTCCAGACGAGTGTAAGATTGGTATCATGCCTGGTCACATCCACAAGAAGGGTAAAGTAGGTATCGTATCTCGTTCAGGTACTCTGACATACGAAGCAGTTAAGCAAACAACAGATGAAGGCTTTGGTCAGTCTACATGTGTTGGTATCGGTGGTGACCCTATCCCAGGTTCAAACTTCATTGATATCTTGAAACTTTTCCAAGAAGACCCAGAAACTGAAGCAATCGTAATGATTGGTGAAATCGGTGGTACTGCGGAAGAAGAAGCGGCTGATTTCATCAAAGCAAACGTAACTAAGCCAGTTGTATCTTACATCGCTGGTGTTACTGCTCCTCCGGGCAAACGTATGGGCCACGCAGGCGCAATCATCTCTGGCGGTAAAGGTACTGCTGAAGATAAATTCGCAGCACTAGAAGCAGCAGGCGTTAAGACTGTTAAGTCTCTTGCTGACATCGGTAAAGGCCTACGTGAAATCACGGGTTGGTAATCAGCTGGCTTTTATCGATTGAGATAGAAGTTAATTGAAACGATATTAAAAAGGCTTGGTCACTGACCAAGCCTTTTTTTATGTTTTCGAGATACGAGATCGTACTGCTAAGTGCTAAGCTCGACTTCTAACCATTTGAGATAGCATAAACATTGCTGCCGCACTGATAACCACAGACGGGCCAGCAGGCGTATCATAGAACCAAGACAAGCTTAATCCACCGAATACAGCGATAGAGCCAATAATTGATGCAAGGAAGGCCATCTGCTCAGGTGTGCTCGAGAACTTCCTTGCCGTTGCTGCAGGAATAATCAGTAGCGATGTCATGATTAACGCACCAACAAACTTCATACCGACAGCAATCACGATACCGACCAATAGCATCAGAATCAGACGCATTAAATCAATGTTGATGCCATCAACCGCCGCGAGATCTTCGTTAACCGTCGTTGATAGTAGTGGTCGCCAAAAGATAGCAAGTACTAATCCAATCACAGCAGCACCCGCATAGATGAACACTAAATCCGTTGGAGATACTGCCAGCAAGTCACCAAATAGGTAGCTCATTAGGTCAACACGAACGTTATCTAAGAAACTGACAGCAACCAAACCAAGTGATAGCGCACTGTGCGCCAAAATACCGAGTAGGGTATCGGTCGCGACCAGCTTTTGTTTTTGTAAAGTCACTAGCAACACGGCCAGCATCAAACAACAAATCAGCAGCGCGAAATACAAGTTAATGTTGAACAGAAAGCCAAGTGCTAAGCCCATCAAAGAAGCGTGAGCAAGCGTGTCACCAAAGTAAGCCATCTTACGCCACACCACGAATGAACCTAGTGGGCCTGCAATTAGTGCAATACCCAAACCCGCCAAAATAGAGGGAAGAAGAAACTCAAGCATTAGTGGTGTCCGTGTTTATGGTTTGAACATTCATGCACGTCGCCTTCGACAGGCTGGCCTGCGAGATCATGATGGTGATGTTCGTGTTGGTGATGATAAAACGCTAGCGTCTCTTGGGTCGCGGTGCCAAAGAGCGCAATATACGAAGGATGGTGTTTGATGTCTGCAGGTGCGCCTGAGCAACAGATGTGGTGGTGTAAACAGATAACATCATCTGTTTTTGCCATCACTAAATGCAGATCGTGTGAAACCATAAATACGGCACAACCAAAGCGGTGGCGAATGGTGTCAATCAAGTCATACAGGTCTATTTGCCCTTGAACGTCGACGCCTTGAGCCGGTTCATCGAGAACCAGTAGATCTGGTCTTCTTAGCAATGAACGAGCAATGAGCACACGTTGGTTTTCTCCGCCAGATAGCTGGTGCATGTTACTCTTCTGCAGATGTTCAGCACCAACAAGCTTCAATGCTTCAAGGATCTCTTGCTGACTGAAATTGCCAGTGAGTTTTAGAAAACGCTCTACGTTGAGCGGTAGGGAATCATTGAGCTTTAATTTTTGTGGTACATAGCCAATTTTCAGTTTTTTAGCTTTTGTTATTGTGCCTGAAAATTTGGTCTGTAAACCCAGTACCACTTTTACTAATGTCGACTTTCCTGCACCGTTTGGCCCAATCAGGGTGGTGATTCTGCCGCGCTCTAAATTTAGAGAGATGTTGTCTAGAACTTTTCGACCGTCAAATTCGACGCTCACAGAATCTAGTTGGATTAAGTTATCCATGAATAGAACTCATTTGCAATTCGCTAATGTTATAATGTAACATTTACCTCAAGCCTAAGCTACTTTTCTATTATCGAGGGATTATGTCACGTTCATCTTTTATACTTGCTACTTTGCTTTTAGCGCCAAGTGTCGCAAGTGCCAATACTATTCTAACAAGCTTTAAACCAATTCAAATGATTGTGACAGAATTAACGCAAGGCGTTAGTGAGCCGGATGTGTTGATGAACAGCAATGCTTCGCCGCATGATTATGCGCTTAAGCCATCGGATGTCAAAAAAGTTCATAGTGCCGATATGGTCATCTGGTTCGGCCCTGACCTAGAAGCCTTTCTGACTAAGGTGATTGGTTCAAAAGAAAATGTTATCAAGATCAGTGATATTCCCGGAATCAACTTGCGAGAGTTCGGACACGAAGAGCATGACCACGATGCACATGAAGGGCACCACCACGGTAGCCATGACCCGCATTTTTGGTTAGGTATCGAGCAAGTTGAAGTAGCTGCAAAATACATCTCAGCTAAGTTGATTGAATCTGATCCAGACAACGCAATGGCGTACCAAGAGAATCTCGATTCATTCCTGATTGCATTGAAAGAGAAGCAACAGTCTATTCGAGAGCAACTTGCACCCGTGAAAGACAAAGGTTACTACGTTTTTCATGACGCGTATGGTTACTTTGAGCAAGAGTTTGAGCTAAATAACTTAGGTCACTTTACGGTGAGCCCAGAGCGTAAGCCGGGTGCAAAAAGCCTGATCGCTATTAAGAAAACGATAGTACGTGAAAACGTTCAATGTGTGTTTTCTGAGCCTCAATTCACTCCTGCTGTGATTGAATCAGTGACGCGCGGAAGTAACGCAAAACAAGGTCAGCTTGACCCTATCGGTTCAACAGTTGAAGTGAAGAGTGGAAGCTATTTCGATTTTCTTCAGCAACTTACAGATAGCTATACAAGTTGCTTAGACGAGAAGTAAGTCATAAACGAGTATTCTTTACTCTACTTTGCTCTCGTTAATTTATGAATCATGCCGCTTTTTGCGGCATTTTCGTGACCGCTAAGATAAAACCTCCTAACAAATAACAAACCTCCTTTCTCCTTTTCTAATTTCCGCTAAAATGGAAAGATAATAATAAGCACAAAAAAACTCAGTTTTTGGTTTAGCAACGATAAGACGTTGTGGTACCCAAAATTTCATGTGTTGTTGCTGTTCAGGATTAAGAGTTGTATCGAATTATCTTCAAAATGTTCATGTTAATGAGCATTTCATTTAGCGTTCTAGCGGTAAATACCTCGCCCTCCGTTTTCTATCCTTTGCCCGCTCAAGCGCAAGGGAATTTCCTTGCGGCTAAAAACTTGTATTTAGGTGCCGGAGGTGGGCTCTGGGTTCATGATGTGCATGGAAAAGTACTCTTTTACGATGGTCGAACTCTATTCCCTCGCAAGGGAAGCTTACTGCAATTTTCTTCGGAAAGAGTCGCCTTTCTGAACGATGAGTTTTGGACATTTTTCGACAATGAGGTCTATCGACATAACCCTGGAATTGGCAACGAATTGGCGTTTAGCCTAAGTCCCGGCGCTGAAATAGCGAATATCGGTGCATCAGGCGATTATATTTGGGTTACTGACGGCAGTAATTTCTATACCTACAACACTCAATCTTTAGAATTCAACACCTACTCTCTACTTAAACTGTACCGATACAATAACAGCAGTGACATTGCGATTAACGACGCTGAGTGGGTACTATCAAAGTGGGTGCTAGCGACCAGTTCTGGCGTTTACCTTTCAGAGAATCAAGAGTTTACCCATGTCACCGCATCAGACAAAAACCATATTGAGACGGTTTATTTTTCGAATGCTCGACGTGAGTTAGTGATCGGTACTTTAAATGGTGCTGTGATTGTTGATCTCGCGAACCCAGACAAAGAGACCATCGTTAAAGGGTCGCATGTTCTCTCGTTGGCCGAAACTTCGGACCAGTATTGGATTGGTACAGAGCACGGCCTTATTAGCTACAACTTTATTACGGGACAAATTACTCGATTCGAACAAGCCGCTAGTCAAGACTTCTCGTTACCGGGTGAGAAAATATATTCGTTGATAAACGATCATGCTGGTGGTATGTGGGTTGCGACAAACAACGGTATCCGATACTTCTCACTGTTCAGCAAAACCTTCTCGAGAACACCCCTAACTGGAATGGGCATGCATTCGAGTAGTGTGGTGATCAATAAAGTACTGCCTGTCAGTGACCAGTTATCTTGGGTCGCGTCTTCAATGGGGCTCTACTTGGTTGATTCTGAAAGTGAAGAGAACCCAATTCGTGTTTACTCTAACCCTGTTAATGATTTTGAGATCTTTGGCTCTTCCATTTGGTTGGCGACCGAACAAGGTATCATCAGTCTAAATACGGAAACACTACAACCCGAAGCCCTTGATTTACCAAGGCCAATTGAGGGAGTGCGTGTTGAAAACCTTGCGCTTCAAGCCGATAACGTTCTTTGGATGACCTCTGGGCAAAACCTCTATTCGTTATCTATCGAAACCATGAAACTGACGAGTTATGGCACTGACTGGTTAGTCGACAAGTTCTTGCCTGCGAAGATCACCGCTCTCAATGTAGGCTTGCTAGGTCGCATCTATATAGGAACGGATCATGGCTTCTACTCGTTCATTGATAAACGAATTAGCTTTAGTCGTTCCAGCGAACGGTTTGGCAAAGTCGTCGATATTGAAAAAGCGAAGGATGGAGCGCAGTGGTTTGCGAGCAGTTATGGCGTGTATCGAATCCCGGATGACAGCTCTATTATTCAAGAAATCACTCTTGTTGAAGACAATATTAGCCCCAACTGCCTGATAAGCGATGACAATGGTGTTTGGTTAGGCTCTTCGAAAGGCATCAGTTATTACGGATTGGATGGGCAACTGCATAAACACATAGGTTCGCCATTTGGTTTGATCACCAATGAACTGGCGGCAGGAGCGTGTGCTCTTTTTTACAGTCAAGATAGCCAACCTTCGAGGCTTGTTTTCGGCTCAAAGTATGGTGTAGTCAGCGCGTTATCTAACGAGTTACTGGTATCAACTACACCTCATAGCCGTGCCTTGTTGAGTAAGATAAGTGTCGACCAACAAACGGTATCACTTGGCGGGAAAACGGCAGAGCTGGATGAGATTCCTTATGGTTCATCGATGGGGTTTAAGCTAGGTATCTTACCAGCAACGTTCGCACCTGCGATGGAATACCGACTGAGCGACGATGAACCTTGGAGTGAGTTTGAAGGGGGCTTGTTAACGCTCGATCATCTTCTTCCAGGGGATTACACACTTGAAGTGAAGCCGGTTAAAGACTCCCATTATCGCTTTGTGTCAACCAATCAAAGCTTCTCGATTGCGGAGCCTTGGTATCTGACCAATTGGGCTGCAGCAAGCTCTCTGATATTACTGATTGGCGTTGTGACTATCTTAGTCTTTTGGCGTTCGCGTTATGTCACTTTTGCCAACCGGCACTTAAAAGCGCAAGTTGCACTGAAGACAGACCAATTGAGGCACCAAAGCCGGATATTACTCGCCACTAATCAACAGCTTAAAAAGCAGCTATCCGTGAAGAATGCGCTTGTGTCTCACACTGCCAATGAACTCTCTTCTGAAGTGAATCATATTGCTGCGATGCTCCCGAATTGGAATGACGAGCTCGGGAAGTCGCCGATTCTAACCTTGAAAAATGGCTTAGCTCAATTGAGTAATACGCCTCAAGGAGAAGGGCAAGTTTGTTACGATATAATTTTAATCTTAGAGGTGGTACTCAAAGCTTGGCAGGATGACTTAACCAAAGCCGGTATTGAACTGGATATTAAAGTCGAAACAAAACAACGATATGTCTCGTTGCTGTATTTTAATCTCGATATTATCTTCAATAGCTTGGTTGCGAGCATCATCAAGAGAAACTTTAAGTCGCAGAGTATGGTGGTTCTGGTTGAAGAGGTTAAGGAGCATCTTGTTGTGACCATTCGAGATCATGGGATGCCTTTCCCTAAACTGGCATCAAGCATGGGTGACAATACCGGAAAGTCGACCGACCTTAACATCGAAAAGCTGCCGCTATTGATGAATCAGAGCGGTGGTGAGCTTAATGCCTTTGTTTCGGAGTCTCAAAATAAGGTTCAGCTTTCGTGGCCAATTGAGTATCAAGTACTCGACAATCTTGAAGCCAGCACAATTGAACAGATTGAAACCATTAAGCTTGCCGCCTCAACACCAGAGCAACAAAAACTGACAGCGGAACAAGAGTGGAAGAACAGAGTGTCGCAGCTTGTGAGTGAAAACTACGCTGATGCCGAGTTCAGTACTGCAACTGCCGCTAAGTATTTGTTTATGTCTGAGAGAAGCTTACAGAGACGCTTTAAATCGGCTTACAACAAGACCTTCAAAGAGCACTTGAATGAAGTACGTCTAGAGCATGCGTGTGAGCGCTTACTCGCTGGAGAGAAGATCTCTGATGTGGCGTTTGATTCGGGCTTCAATGACCCTTCCTATTTCAGTCAAAGGTTTAAGCACCACTTTGGTATGTCACCATCTAAGTTTGCTGAAAACAACGAAGAGTAGTTCGCAGAGGATAGTCTGCTAGAACATAGATAAGATACTTTAGCCTCGACATTCGTGTTGAGGCTTTTTTATGCTTCTACGAGATAAGAGATAAGAGATAAGAGATACGAGATAAATGGGGAGTTTAAAAAGGTTGTTGGGATAATACAAAGGGAAGAAAAAAATATCGTGGCATAGCCGGGGGGACTATACCACGGGTGCCAATGACACCTTCGCTTGCTGCCGGAGTGATATAGCAAAGCCATATCACCTCTGGAATAAAATTAAAGAGAAGTAGTTTCTCTTCGATGGAGTAACTATACGTCCAGCTACTTATTTTACTTATAAAATTAACGACAGATACCTATGAGAAAACCGACATTGTCTCAAGTGGTTGATAATTAATGATTTGTTTTTGTTTGGGAGGGTTTGTACTAGTGAGGTAGTTCTCGCTAGTTGTTGAAAGTAACGTTTTTGACGTAAACGTTTTTAACGAAACTTACGAGTATGTATTTTCGAAAACATTGATTTCACACAATAGAATTGTGGGCATGTATGTGTATCATGGCGTTAATAACAATCTTTCTCATTATCAGTCACGAATTGGGTACTTATGAAACTCTCACAACTAGAGCAAGGAAAGGCGGCTTCTATTGTTGCACTAACAGGTTTAACACCAGACGTAAGGAAGAAACTTATGGTCATGGGTATGTTGCCAAAAACCGAGGTGATGCTTATCCGCCGTGCACCTATGGGTGATCCGCTTCAAGTTGAAGTGAGAGGTGTTTCTATCGCCATTCGTGAAAGCATTGCAGAACAAATCGAGGTTATCTAAATGGATTATCAAGTTCTTACCGTTGGTAACCCGAATAGTGGT
Organism: Vibrio sp. 10N.222.54.A3; assembly: GCF_041474095.1. Taxonomy (NCBI): domain Bacteria; kingdom Pseudomonadati; phylum Pseudomonadota; class Gammaproteobacteria; order Vibrionales; family Vibrionaceae; genus Vibrio; species Vibrio sp. 10N.222.54.A3. The sequence goes on along the minus strand of NZ_JBFRTN010000019.1, from coordinate 107,808 downwards.
AAAACAACACTGTTCAACGCACTGACTGGTGCTAAGCAGCACGTTGGTAACTGGGTTGGTGTCACTGTTGAAAAGAAGACGGGTTTATACTCGCACGCTGGTGATCAGTTTCAACTAACGGATTTACCGGGTATCTACGCACTAGACAGTGGTAATGATGCGAACAGCATCGATGAGTCTATCGCGTCTCGCGCTGTTTTAACTCACCCAGCAGATGTGATCATCAATGTTGTCGACGCTAACTGTCTAGAACGAAGCTTATATATGACATTACAGCTGCGTGAGTTGGGTCGCCCAATGATCGTTGTGTTGAACAAAATGGATGTATTAAAGCGCGAACGTCAGGTGATTAACCTTAAAGCACTAGAGAAAGAGCTAGGTTGCCCAGTTCTAAGCTTGTCTGCAAACGATAAAGGTCAAGTGGTTCGCTTTAAAGAGCGTCTGCATAAACTGCTTGTTCAAGGTGTGAGCCTTGACCCTATCTCTATTGATTACGATGCCGCGTTAGAAGCTCTTATCCCTTCTGTTGAGTCACAATTTGATGATGCTGACGTATCTCACCGAGCGCTAGCGATTCGTGCTTTAGAAAATGATTACTTGGTATTGAATGGTTTAGCCCCACAAACTCGCACTCAAATTGATAGCGTGCGTCTTGGTGCCGATTTCGATATTGACCTTGCTGTTGCTGACGCTAAATACACTTTCTTACATGACCTTTGTAAACGTGTTCGTCGCAGCGAAGGCAAACTAAGCCGTAACTTTACAGAGAAAGCAGACCAATTCATTTTGAACAAATGGGTCGGTATTCCTTTCTTCTTCGTTATCATGTACCTAATGTTCATGTTCTCTATCAATATCGGTAGTGCGTTTATCGACTTCTTCGATATTGGTGTTGGAGCAATATTAGTTGATGGTGGACACCACTTATTAGATGGCCATTTACCAGTTTGGTTAGTCACTGTACTTGCTGATGGTATTGGCGGCGGTATCCAAACGGTTGCGACCTTTATTCCTGTTATCGCAGCGCTTTACCTATTCTTAGCGGTACTAGAAAGCTCAGGCTACATGGCTCGTGCTGCATTTGTACTTGATAAAGTGATGCAGAAGATTGGTTTACCGGGTAAAGCATTTGTCCCACTTGTACTGGGCTTTGGTTGTAACGTGCCTTCAATCATGGCAACTCGTACTCTTGACCAAGAGCGCGAACGTAAACTAGCAGCATCAATGGCGCCGTTTATGTCATGTGGTGCTCGTTTACCGGTATACGCACTGTTCGCGGCGGCGTTCTTCCCAGGTGCAGGACAAAACGTAGTATTCGCTCTGTACATCATGGGTATCGTTGCTTCTGTATTTACGGGTTTGTTCCTGAAAAACACGATCTACCCAGGTAGCAGTGATAGCTTAGTGATGGAAATGCCAGATTACGAATTGCCGACAGTGCAAAACGTAATGTTGAGAACTTGGCAGAAGCTGAAGCGTTTCGTACTTGGTGCAGGTAAAACAATCGTGATGGTTGTGGCTATTCTTAGCTTCCTAAACTCTCTAGGTATGGACGGCAGCTTTGGTAACGAAGATAGCGAAAACTCAGTACTGTCTAGAGCAGCTCAAGTTGTAACACCTGTATTCCAACCAATTGGTATTACTGAAGAGAACTGGCCTGCAACGGTTGGTATCATCACAGGTATTTTCGCTAAAGAAGCCGTTGTTGGTACATTAAATAGCCTATATACAACGCCTTCTGATGAAGAAGCAGCTGAGTTTGACTTAGCAGCAAGCCTGCAAGAAGCGGTAATGACGATCCCTGAAAACCTAGCCGGATTGAGCTACTCAGATCCATTAGGTATTGAAGTTGGCGACTTGTCTGACTCTAATTCTGTAGCAGCAGACCAAGAAGTCGATACCTCTATCTTTGGTAACTTGAAAGACAAGTTTGTATCTGGTCATGCGGCATTCGCTTACTTGATTCTTATCCTGCTTTACACGCCTTGTGTGGCCGCGATGGGTGCTTATGTTCGTGAATTTGGTCAGACGTTTGCACGCTTCATCGCGGTTTGGACGATGGCTCTTGGTTACTTTGGTGCGACTTTCTACTACCAAGCGGCAAACTTTGCTGCGCATCCTGTGACAAGTGCAGTATGGATGGTGGCGATTGCTGGTGGTTTTGTGGTGACGTATCGCGTCTTCAAGAAAGTGGGCAGTAAGCAGAAAGCACTAGAGGTGCAAGTAGTATGATTTTAACTGAACTTCATCAATACATTGATAGCCACGGCGTTGCGGCTCGTAAAGAGCTCGCTGCAAAGTTTGGCATGAGTGAAGATGGCGTCGATGCGATGCTGAGTGTTTGGGTCAAGAAAGGGAAAGTTTCTCGCTTGGTCGATACGAATAAGCATGGTCATACAACGCGTATTCGCTACACCATCAGCAAACAAGATGGTTTGTCGCTTAACGTGATGATGTAGTTCGGTCTTCAGAGTCTCGTTGAAAAAGGCGAGATTAGAAAATGACAAAGCCGCTTATCTAAGATGAGCGGCTTTTTGTTATGTGTCTTTTCTGAAGTGTTTTGCTTTAAAGCTCAATGAGATGAACTCGAATTATGCTTTCTTGAAGATAGAGCTCAGTGACAGAACGTTTTGGATACGAGTCAGGATAGCGGCTTGATCTTCTTCACTGCGCTGTTCGCCTTTTGTATTACCCCATACTGGGCCGGGCCAAGCAATGTCGTCTTTGAAGCGTGCAATATGGTGGATGTGCAGTTGTGGCACCATATTACCCAGCGCACCAAGGTTCAATTTGTCTGGTTGGAACGTTGCTTCTAATGCTTGGCTTACCGCCTGAGATTCATGTAGGAACTGCTGTTGCTCTTTCATTGGTAAGTGGTGCAACTCTTTTAGGTTGGCACGTTTTGGTACCAAGATAACCCAAGGCACTGCGTTATCTTTGTGTAGCAGGGCTAAGCTCAGTGGAAATTCGCCGATAAGTGTGGTGTCTTTCGCAAGTTGCGGGTGAAGTTCGAAGCTCATGATCTTTCCAATTAATTGTTTTACATGAGTATAAGGTCGGAGTTTGAATGTGGCTAGGGCTTACGTTCTCAATAAGCAGATTCCCTATCACGTTCGTCCCTCACTGTAGGGAATGATGGCGAGAAGAGGGATAACGATTTGGTGTGGTTTGATGGCGCATCATTGATGTTGTCTTGGATTCACTACACCTATTCTCGTCATCTCCTAGAGTGACGAATGAGCGTAATAGGAGATCTCTTGCTGTGTAGGTTAGCTAATCGCTTAAATAATCGAGTAAACAAACCTCCAGACAAAAAAAGGTTGACGCTTTCACGTCAACCTTTCTAATTTTCTCGAATCGCTTACATGCGCTCTAGAGTGTCGATACCTAGAAGCGATAGACCTTGCTTGATCGTCTTCGCTGTTAGTGCAGCAAGCTTCAGACGGCTCTGCTTAACAGCTTCGTCTTCAGCAACTAGGATAGGGCACGCTTCGTAGAAGCTAGAGAATTGACCAGCTAGTTCGAACAGGTAGCTACACATGATGTGTGGTTGACCTTCACGAGCAACAGACTGAACTGCTTCTTCAAACTGTAGAAGTTTCGCGATAAGTGCTTTCTCTTTCTCTTCAGTGATTTTGATTTCACCTTCAAGAGAGTCCATAGAAATGCCAGCTTTAGCAAATACAGAAGCAACACGAGTGTATGCGTACTGCATGTATGGTGCTGTGTTGCCTTCGAATGCAAGCATGTTGTCCCAATCGAACACGTAGTCAGTAGTGCGGTGCTTAGAAAGGTCTGCGTACTTAACCGCTGCCATAGCAACAGTGTTCGCGATCGCTTTCTTCTCGTCTTCTGCTAGTTCTGGGTTCTTAGATTCGATTAGCTGCGCTGCACGAACTTCGGCTTCATCAAGAAGATCAGCAAGACGAACAGTACCGCCTGCACGAGTCTTGAATGGTTTACCGTCTTTACCTAGCATCATGCCGAATGCGTGGTGCTCAAGAGAAACAGATTCTGGGATGTAACCTGCTTTACGAACGATAGTCCAAGCTTGCATTAGGTGCTGGTGTTGACGTGAGTCGATGAAGTAAAGAACGCGGTCTGCGCCTAGTTCTTCAAAACGGTATTTTGCACAAGCAATGTCGGTTGTTGTGTAAAGGAAGCCGCCGTCGCGTTTCTGGATGATAACGCCCATTGGGTCACCATCTTTGTTTTTGTATTCGTCTAGGAATACAACTTGTGCGCCGTCATCTTCTTTAGCAAGACCTTGCTCTTTTAGGTCAGCAACAATAGTTGGAAGCATGTGGTTGTACATGCTTTCGCCCATTACGTCATCACGTGTTAGAGACACGTTTAGACGATCGTAGTTGCGTTGGTTTTGAATCATTGTTACGTCAACAAGCTTCTTCCACATCTCTGCGCAGAACTCGTCGCCGCTTTGCAGTTTAACAACGTAGCCACGTGCTTTAACTGCGAACTCTTCGTCTTCATCGTAGAGCTTTTTAGATTCACGGTAGAAGCCTTCAAGGTCAGCAAGTTCCATTGAAACTTCACCAGACTCAGCCTGAACGCGCTCAAGGTTTGCGATAAGCATACCAAATTGAGTACCCCAGTCACCGATGTGGTTAGCACGGATAACGTTGTGGCCTAGAAATTCTAGAGTACGAACTACTGCATCACCGATGATAGTTGAACGTAGGTGACCAACGTGCATTTCTTTAGCAACGTTTGGCGCAGAGTAATCCGCAACAATAGTTTGCGTTTCAGCAACGGCAACACCAAGGCGAGAGTCAGCCAATGCTGCGTCTGCTTGTTTGGCTAGGAAAGCTTCATCTAGGAAGATGTTTAGGAAACCCGGACCTGCGATTTCAACTTTAGACGCGATACCGTCTAGGTTTAGAACGTCCAATACTTTTTGAGCAAATTCTCGTGGGTTAGTGCCTAGTCGTTTAGCAACGCCCATAACGCCGTTTGCTTGGTAGTCACCAAACTGTGGTTTCGCAGATTGACGAACAGCAGCAGGAGAGCCTGCAGGTGCGCCAGCGGCTTCTAGAGCCTGAGATACTTTGTCATTAATAAGTGCTTGGATATTCACACGCGTTTCCTTCAATTCAAGGATGATAAGAGTGGCCGTTAATTCTTGGTCATTAAATTGGTTAATTATGCTTCTAGTTAACGATTTAATGCCAAAATCAGCAGCAGACTCTGTTTAAGTTCACAGAAATGGCGGTAATCATACCAATTTTGTGCGGTTTCTTATAGGTCGAATTGATAGAAAATTAACATTTCCTGAGTGGTTTTTGACAATCGACTTTTAGCAAGACGCGTTTGCATGTTTAAGGAGCGAAAAGAACATAGTTATTGAGTGTTTTTTGTAAAAGCAACGCTTGTTGCAAAAGGCAAAACTGATAACATGCAGCCATTATTTGGAGAACACAGACAATGATGATGAGCCTGAAGCAAGCTGAACTAGAACCACAACAAATGATCGCCCGCCTTGATACTTTTATGGCAAAAATCGAGAGCCTAGGAAATACATTAGGTTTGGATTTAAGCTTTGCTCAAGCGGATCATATTGCGCTGCGAATCAATGACACTGAGCTAGCGAAATCTGCCCATCAAGCGTGGTCTGAGTACGGCTCTATGATTTCTGAGGCGATGATTAATGGTCGTCCAATTGTGGTGTTGGCTTTCGATGAACCCTTGCAAAGCCTTGGCTGGAAAATTGAATGTTTGGAGCTGCCATATCCAGCAGAAGGTAAGATTTACCCAAGCCAAGATTGGGAACATGTAGAGTTTGTGATTCCTTCTCATGCCCAAACAGCTGATGAGTATCTAGCGGATCTTAAAGAAACTTACCCGCAGTTCGCTGCTAACTTTGAAACGCTGGGTGAGCAAGGCGTTAAGATCAAACTCTCTAGCCCGAAAGGCGAGGGTGAACGCTTGAATAACCCAACAGTGGCTTTTAAACATCAAGGGATTTGCATCAAGCTGCATCCACACTCTTTGAAGAAGATTGTGGAATCAGAACAGGCTTAATTTGAATAGAGAGTTGCTAGGAAAGAGATTCCTGATCTCGCCTTGGCTCGTCGGAATGACGGGGTGTTCGATGAAATTTTCCAGAGTCTATCTTTGGATAGTGACAGACTGAGCGTTCGAGAGCGTATGTTAGAGCCTATAGCTCGAAGGTTCATCACCGAGTTCGTCATTCCCGATAGCGACGAAGGAGCGTAGTCGGGAATCTCTCAAAGCGAGTCTGATCATCAGATACAAAAAACGCGCGATGGGCTTTCCCTATTGCGCGTTTTTTATTGGGTTCTAACTGGAAGTCTTACCGGAAATCGAATATCCGATTTACAGAATTACAGTCTTGTTGCCGTAAACAAACACATGATCATTGATCACCTTGTTTAACGCCTTACTTAATACATTCTTCTCTACGTCACGACCGGCTTGTGCCATGTCTTTCGCGCTGAAGTTGTGATCCACAGGGATAACATCTTGCTTGATGATTGGACCTTCATCCAAATCATTCGTCACAAAGTGTGCCGTTGCGCCAATGATCTTCACGCCGCGCTCATACGCTTGTTGGTATGGCTTCGCGCCAATAAATGCTGGCAAGAAGCTGTGGTGGATATTGATGATCTTGTGGTTGTATTTTTCAACAAAACCTGGTGTCAGCACTCGCATGTACTTAGCCAAAACAAGGTAATCCGCCTCGTACTGGTCAATCACTTCTAGCATCTTCTTCTCATGTTCTTCACGGTTTAGCCCTTCGTGAGAAACATGGTGGTAAGGGATGTCAAAACGCTCGGTTAGGCTTTGTAGAATGTCGTAGTTACCGACAACGGCGGCAATTTCAACGTCTAAGCTGCCATCGAAGTTCTTCATTAGAATGTCGCCAAGGCAGTGTGCTTCCTTGGTCACGAGTATCACAACACGCTTGCGAGACGAATCAACAAGCTTACGTTTCGTATTTGGTGGCAGGGCTTGATCTAAATCGGCAAGTAAGGTTTCGTCATTGAAATACCCTTCAAGCTCGGTGCGCATAAAGAAGTGGCCACTTGTGTTATCTACGAACTCATTGTTGTGCACAATATTGAGTTGGTGTTTGTAACAAATGTTGGTGATCTTCGAGATGAGGCCTGGGGCATCAGTACAATGTGTTAGTAAAGTTTTTCTTTCCATTTGCATCTTACTTCCATGAAATGTTGCACTTATTATATGAAATCGGGATTCTTCAAATTTAATGCAGGCCGTCGAACGGTGAACTGAGCCGCAATATCACCGTTATAATTAATCTATTATCAAGTTGGTTTCAACAAATTCTGCTGCTGATTTATCGCTTTGATAAATTGTTTGATATAGAAATATCAGTTTTTAGATAGAAAAACAGGCAGAAGCTTCATTTTTAAAAGTTTTGACCGTAGTACGCATTTGAACTTCAACCGAGGCATTTACGCCTTGGCCAAAAATAGAGGTGATACGTATGGATAAAGAGTTACTAGCCAAAAAACTGTACTGCAAGCGAGTGAATTCATTGGCGAGAGGTACCGAATTAGATGGTCATGTTCTAGATGAAATGTGGGAAAGTAAGACCTCACCAACCGATGCAGCGAAAGCCATACAGCCTGGTGATAACCATTTTGAAGGTGCTCCTTGGCTATCACGTTATCTCAGTCGAAAATAAAAACGATTCTCTAATTCCTATTTCTTCAATTCTTACCTTCAAGGTAACTTAAGCCACGTCAAGCCAAACCAAACACCTCCGGTGCGAAGTCATTCTTGATTCGCGCCGGCTCACTAAACCTGCCATAATTCTCCTTCTCTTTTTCTAAACTTCGTACTCTATGATATCTAAAACGTTTTCTGCTGATGGCGCTCTGGGCAAAGCTATCCCTGGGTTTCAACCAAGACAAGCTCAGTTAGACATGGCTGAAGCGGTTTCACAAGCTATTGAAAATCAAAGCCAGTTGGTTGTTGAGGCTGGAACAGGTACTGGTAAGACGTTTGCTTACCTAGTGCCTGCGCTGCTTAGTGGCAAGAAAACCATCATTAGTACGGGGTCTAAAAACCTTCAAGAACAGCTGTTTCACCGAGATTTACCCTTGATGGTCGATGCGCTTGGCTTTTATGGTCAAGTTGCGTTGCTCAAAGGACGTTCAAACTATTTGTGTTTGGACAGACTCAGCCGCCAAATGATCGAGAGTCATGGTGCTCATACCGATCCAACGCTGCTGGCTCAGTTAGTCAAAGTTCGTAGTTGGTCGTCATCCACTCAAACGGGTGATTTAGGCGATTGTGATGATATCGCTGAAGACAGCCCGGTTATTCCAACCATTACCTCGACCAATGATAATTGCTTGGGTAAAGAGTGCCCAAGCTATACCGATTGCTTTGTGCTTAAAGCGCGTAAAAAAGCGATGGATTCCGATGTGGTGGTCGTAAACCACCACCTTTTCCTAGCTGATTTGGCGATCAAAGAAACCGGATTTGGCGAATTGATACCTGAAGCTGACGTGTTTATTTTCGATGAAGCACATCAACTTCCTGACATCGCCAGCCAGTACTTCGGACAATCGGTTTCCAGTCGACAGATCCAAGAGTTAGCCAAAGACATTGAAATTGCTTACCGAACTGAAGCCAAAGACATGCGTCAGCTACAGAAAGTAGGGGATAGGCTCGTTCAATCGTCAGCCGATCTGCGTATTGTGCTTGGTGATACCGGCTTTCGTGGTAACTGGCGCGAAGCTTTGAAATCCGAGTCGATTGCACGCGAGTTAGTTCGTTTGCAAGATGCTCTGCAACTTGCTGTTGATGTATTGAAGTTAGCACTTGGGCGAAGCCAGCTGTTAGATACCGCTTTCGAACGCGCAAATATGATTAAGTCGCGTATCGAACGTGTGTGCGATGTGTCGATCACTGGCTATTCGTATTGGTATGACACTACACCGCGCCACTTTGCCTTACACATAACACCGCTTTCCGTCGCCGATAAATTCCACGAGCAGATTGAGCTTAAACCGGGCGCTTGGGTATTTACCTCTGCAACCTTGGCGGTATCGGACGATTTTGACCACTTTACTTCTCGATTAGGGTTAAAACCGTCGGCACAGTTTTCACTGCCAAGCCCGTTTGACTATCCAAATCAGGCGCGCTTGTGTGTACCTCGTTATCTTCCAGAACCGAATAGCCCCGGTCTCGCGGATAAGCTAGTAAGAATGCTGACTCCTGTGATTGAGCAAAACCAAGGCCGCTGTTTCTTCTTGTGTACTTCACACAGCATGATGAAAGAGTTGGGGGAGCGATTCCGTGAAACCCTCTCGGTTCCCGTTCTATTGCAAGGTGAGACAAGTAAGCAAAAAACCTTAGCCGAATTCATGGAATTAGGTAACGCATTGCTGGTGGCTACAGGTGCTTTCTGGGAGGGGATAGATGTTAGGGGCGACGCATTAAGCTGTGTTATCATCGATAAATTGCCCTTTACAGCCCCTGATGACCCTTTACTTAAGGCTCGAATCGAGGACTGTAAGCTAAAAGGGGGTGATCCTTTTGCACAAGTACAGTTGCCAGACGCTGTGATTACCTTGAAACAAGGTGTCGGCCGATTGATACGTGACAAGCGCGATAATGGTGCTTTGATTATTTGCGATAACCGATTGGTGACTCGCGATTACGGTGGCATATTTTTGGCGAGTTTACCGCCTATCCCTCGTACACGTGACTTAGGGGTCATTAAAGAATTCTTAGCTAAAGACCATTCAACCGCTGCTGAGTAATTGGCATTGTTGAGTTTAGCCATTATTTTTAGATTAGATAACGAATATTTGAGACACAAATGAGCGCGAAAATTCTTGCAGTAGATACCGCAACTGAAAACTGTTCAGTTGCATTAGTAATTGGTGACCAGGTGTTCGCACGTAGCGAAGAGGCTCCTCGAGACCATACGAAGAAAATTCTACCTATGGTGGATGAAGTACTGAAAGAAGCGAATGTCGCTTTAACCGATATCGATGCTATCGCGTTTGGCCAAGGCCCAGGCAGTTTCACGGGTGTGCGTATTGGTATTGGTATTGCTCAGGGCTTGGCTTTTGGTGCGGATTTACCAATGATTGGTGTCTCTACATTGGCAGCGATGGCGCAAGGCAGCTACCGTAAATTTGGTGAAACTCATGTAGCAACAGCGATTGATGCGCGTATGAGCGAAGTGTACTGGGCTCGTTACAGCCGCGAACAAGATGGTCGTTGGACTGCGGTTGATGCCGAATGTGTAACGCCACCAAGTGAACTGGCTGCGCAGTTAGAAGCAGATTCTGAAATATGGGCGAAAGTCGGTACCGGCTGGGAAGCTTATGCCGAGCATATGGATACACTTGCGATCAACACCAAAGCGTGTGAAGTGCTATTCCCAGAAGCTCAAGATATGGCGTTCCTTGCTCAATTTGCTTACGCAGAAGGTAAAGCGGTTGCAGCAGAAGAATCTGAGCCAGTTTATCTTCGTGACAAAGTGACTTGGAAGAAACTGCCAGGTCGCGAATAATTTTTACAAGGTTCTGATGCAAATTAGGTCTAAATGCGTATTATTTAGATTTGAGAGGACGGATATTTAGTCATGGTATCAATTAACAACTTACCTCCTTCTTCGATAGGCAGCACGTCTAAGCCGAATCGAATTAAAAAGAAGGAGCAGGCAAAAAAATCTGATGCTAGCACTGCGGTTGGGCAACCGACTAAGGTCGCTAATGCTGTTTCTCACTCTATTCGTCAAGTTAAAGAGTCTGAGCTACACAAGGCTCAAATCCAGTATGATCTTCCAGAAGGCCGAGGACGTAAGGCTATGGAAGAGTATATGGATGTAATGAATCAGGCGAAGAAAGAAGAACTTGCAAAGCTTATCGGTGTCGATATCTACATCTAGAGCTTCTTATTAATGCCTGTTTAAGGACCAGAACCATGTCAAATTATCTCTCTAAATTACGCTTAATAGCCTTTTCTCTTGGTGTCTTGGTACTTGCCGGGTGTTCATCACTTCCTAGCGAGCTTGAAGCAAAATCAGAGCCTGTAATTAGCGATTACCAACAGTGGGTCGACCAACTACCGGATGCGCAAAGTGTTCGATTAGGTGGCGTTATCTCTAAAGTGACCAACTTGAAAGATAAGACTCGAATCGAAGTCGCTAATATGCCGATTTCGAGTAGCGGTAAGCCAGATCTAGACGCAGAGCCAAGCGGACGTTTTGTTGGTTATATTGAAGGGTACGTTGAGCCTCTAAGCTTTGCAGAAGGTCGTCTGATTACTTTGGTTGGTCAGTCAATTGGAAGTGAAGATGGAAAAATAGGGGAATACCCTTACACCTTCCCTGTAATGAAAGTAGATAACCAACGCCTGTGGAACATTACTGAGCGCGTTGTTGTTAACGATTTTGCACCAACCTACTACTCGTGCAGAAGTTTACATTGCCGCAGTTTTCAAACGATGCCAAGACAAGGTCGAGTGATACAAGACGTAGAGTAATTAACTTTATCCGATGTTGATTACGCAAACAGATGGAACTACATGTTTGATGATTGAAAAGTCATACTCCCTCGCGAGCGGGACGCTTGCAACACAACAGATTGGCAACCCACAAACGACCGCAACGACGGTCGTTTTTATTCATGGGTGGTTGGATAATTCGTCCAGCTTTAATCAGGTTATGCAGCAAGTCGCCAAGTTTGCGCCCAATGCTCACCTTGTTGCTATCGATCTCTTCGGACACGGCTTCTCGTCGCACAAATCGGGAAGTTACTACCCATTTCATGATTATATTGATGACTTGCATCAGTTGGTGACTAAATTATCGCCAAACAGACTGGTACTGGTAGGACATTCACTTGGTGCATTGATCGCAAGTTGCTATAGTGCCGCCTTTCCTGAAAAGGTGTCAGGATTAATTCAAATTGAAGGTCACGGACCTCTTTCAGAAGCTCCCCAAGAAACGGTTTCTCGCTTGAGAGATGGGGTACTCAGTCGTCTTCGACAGCGAAGAAAGCCTTCACGTCCTCTGGCAAGCCTTGAGGATGCTATTAAGCTGAGAGCTCACGCCAATCAAATCAATGCTGAATTAATTGCTCCTATTGTCGAGCGAGGAATTGTCGAGTTAGATAACTCTTGGCAATGGCGATGCGACCCTAACCTAAAATGTGACTCGTTATATCGAATGTCACAGGCGCACGCTGAAGCGATCATGGCGGCTATTGAATGCCCTCAATTAATAGTTTTAGGAAATGATGGATTCCGACATTTGCAGCATAATCGCTACAAATCAGCCCATAGTTCTCTGAATATAGAGACTGTTCCTGGCGGACATCATTGCCATTTAGAGAGCCCGGAGCTAGTTTCAGAGCTAATTCTTGGTGTAGTTAACAAAATTTAAACAAGTGTTTGAGCCTTTTAGTGCTCATGCACTAAAGCTGTGCTGTAATACCGCAATGATAAAAAGCGGCGAAGCAGTCGTCAGCTGATAAACGAGGAGTAACATAGTGGACAAACCTTGGCTTTCACGTTATCCAAGTGACGTACCAGAAACGATCAACCCAGATCAGTACCCATCTCTTGTAGAAATGTTTGAACAGTCGGTACAGAAGTACGCGGACCAACCTGCATTCGAGAACATGGGCTCGATTATGACATTCCGTAAGCTTGAAGAGCGCAGCCGTGCTTTTGCCGCTTACCTACAGAATGACTTGAAACTGAAGAAGGGCGATCGCGTTGCGCTAATGATGCCAAACCTACTGCAATACCCAATTGCACTATTTGGTGTATTGCGTGCAGGTATGATTGCAGTGAACGTCAACCCACTGTACACACCTCGTGAGCTTGAACATCAACTGAACGATTCTGGTGCAAAGGCGATTGTTATCGTATCTAACTTTGCGAGCACGCTAGAGAAAGTCGTTGATAACACGCCGGTTAAACACGTTGTTCTAACTAGCCTAGGGCAAATGCTGCCACGCGCGAAAGGGACAATTGTCGACTTTGTAGTGAAATACGTAAAAGGCATGGTGCCTAAGTATGATCTGCCGGGTGCTATCTCATTCAGAAAAGCGCTGCACAAAGGTCGTCGTCTTCAATATGTGAAACCGTTCATGGCGGGTGATGACATCGCGTTCCTACAGTACACTGGTGGTACAACAGGTGTAGCGAAGGGCGCAATCCTAACGCACCGCAATATGATTGCGAACGTACTTCAAGCGAAAGGGGCTTACGGTCCTGTTCTGCAAGAAGGCCGCGAGTTGGTTGTAACGGCATTACCGCTTTACCACGTATTTGCACTGACGGTGAACTGCTTACTGTTTGTTGAGATGGGTGGTCGTAACCTTCTAATTACTAACCCTCGTGACATTCCTGGCTTTATTAAAGAGCTGCAAAAGGTTCCGTTTACCGCAATTACCGGCGTAAACACCTTGTTTAATGCGCTAGTTAATAACGAAGATTTCCACGAGTTGGATTTCAGTAACCTACGCCTATCTGTTGGCGGCGGCATGGCGGTTCAACGCGCTGTTGCTGAGCAATGGAAGAAAGCGACAGGCATTCACCTATTGGAAGGCTATGGCTTAACTGAGTGTTCACCACTGGTAACGGGTAACCCATACGACCTGAAAGACTACACAGGTGCTATCGGCCTACCAGTACCATCGACAGAAGTTCGTATTGTTGATGATGAAGGTAAGGTTATTGCTAATGACCAAGTAGGCGAGCTACAAGTTCGTGGCCCTCAAGTGATGCAAGGTTACTGGCAGCGCCCTGAAGCGACCAAAGAAGTGATCGATCAAGACGGTTGGTTATCGACAGGTGACATCGTTAAGTTTGATGACGAAGGCTTGTTGTACATCGTTGACCGTAAGAAGGACATGATTCTTGTATCAGGCTTCAACGTCTACCCGAACGAGATTGAAGACGTTGTGGCTCTGCATGGTAAAGTGCTTGAAGTAGCAGCTATCGGTCAACCTCATGAAGTGTCTGGTGAATTGGTTAAGATCTACGTTGTGAAGCGTGACCCTAGCCTGACCAAAGAAGACATTATCGCGCACTGTCGTGAGCACTTAACGGGTTACAAAATCCCTAAATTAGTCGAGTTCAGAGATGATCTTCCAAAGACTAACGTAGGTAAGATCTTACGCCGCGTACTGCGTGAAGAAAACGATGCAGAACTTGCGAAACGCGCTAGCGAATAATTAGCCCGTTTGCGCGAAAGTACTGCACCAAAACCATTGAGGCGCTTAATCTAAGCGAGCGCTGAAAAATGGTGTTAGAATGCCGACAGTTAATGTCGGCATTTTTGTATCCGGCGATCAAATAGAAACCTGTGAGAGTTTTTGTGGATTATCAAATCATTACCCAATTGAAAGACCTTGAGCGAGTTTGCCAACAAGCACGTGAAGCCGATGTCGTTATGCTTGATACGGAGTTCGTTCGTACTAGAACCTATTACCCTCAATTAGGCTTGATTCAGTTATTTGATGGTGAAACGCTGTCACTGATTGACCCTATTGCTCTTGATGACATGACACCGTTCGTTACCTTGTTGAAAGACGCATCAGTATTGAAAGTGCTGCACGCGTGCGGTGAAGATTTGGAAGTGTTCCAGAACGCATTTGGCTGTACACCAACACCAATGGTTGATACACAGATCATGGCGGCTTTCTTAGGTCATGGTTTATCAACGGGCTTTGCTGCTCTGGTTTCAGAGTTTGTCGGTGTCGATCTCGATAAGAGTGAATCTCGCACAGACTGGCTAGCGCGTCCGCTTTCTCAAAAGCAATTGGACTACGCAGCGGCAGACGTGCATTACCTAATGCCAATGTACAACAAGCTTCTAGAAAAAGTGATGGAAGCTGGCTGGTGGGAAGCGGCTCAGCAAGAGTCTGATTTACAAGTTGCCAAGCGCATTCGTAAAGTAAACCCAGATACAGCCTACCTTGATATTAAAGGGGCGTGGCAGCTTAAACCTAAGCAATTAGCGATCTTACGACCTCTAGCAACTTGGCGTCTAAAAGAAGCAATCAAGCGCGATTTAGCGCTGAACTTTGTCTTCAAAGAACAAGACCTATGGGCTGTGGCGCGTTTTGCGATGAAAGATCCCAAGCACATGGAGCAAGAGGGTTTTGATTACCGCTCTGTGCGTCGCCATGGTGCGAAGATCAGCTCAATCGTAAAGTTAGCGGAACATACACCAGAAGAAGAGTACCCAGCACCAGTAGAACGTCTAATGGACTTCCCTGGCTACAAGCAACTGTTCAAAGTGCTGAAAGATGAAGTGAAAACAGCATCACAACACAGTGGTTTGGCGACGGAATTCTTGGCATCGAAGAAGCAACTTAACCAAATGTTAAGCTGGGTGTGGAAGCACGATCGTAACCCAGAAAAGCTGCCTGATGTTATGCAAGGCTGGCGTTTAGATGCGGTTGGCGAAAAGCTGAGTAAAGCGATCAAATAACCGCTTGCTGCCTTAAAGCCTAACTTAGTTACAGTTATAAACTGCACATACAAAAAAGAGAGCCTAGGCTCTCTTTTTTATTCAATCAATACAAGCAAGTGTATTACCTGCCAATCTTGTTCAGAAAGATTATCGATCTTCTTCTGGAAGCTTAACATTCAACTCTAACACTGAGATGTCGTCATCTTTGTGTTCAAAAGTCAGATCAACCATTGATGGATCGACCTCAACGTACTTGGCAATACACTTCAAGATGTCTTCTTTTAGTTGCGGCAGGTAAGACGGCGCTGGGTCGTCATGGCTGCGTCGTTCGGCAACAATGATCTGCAAACGTTCTTTGGCTAGGTTTGCGGTTGTCTTTTTCTGTGGTCTAAAAAACTCTAATAATGACATTGTGCATTAGCCCCCGAACAGTCGTTTGAAGATGCCTTTCTTCTGTTCCGTTAAGAAGCGGAAGTCAACTTGGCTACCCAGTAGTCGCTCTACAGTATCATTGTAAGCCATACCTGCGTCGGTTGCTTCGTCAAAGATAACGGGAACACCCTTGTTCGATGCATTGAGTACCGCTTGGCTCTCTGGAATCACACCCAGTAGAGAGATGTGCAGGATTTCTTCAACGTCTTCAACACTGAGCATCTCACCTTGAGTAACACGTGCTGGGTTGTAGCGAGTCAGTAGAAGGTGTGTTTTCACTGGCTCTAAGCCGTCTTCTGAACGACGAGATTTAGAGTCAAGAATACCTAGAATACGGTCTGAATCGCGTACTGAAGAGACTTCTGGGTTCGTGGTTACAATCGCTTCATCAGCGAAGTACAACGCCATCAGAGCGCCTTGTTCGATACCCGCAGGAGAATCACAGATGATGAAATCAAAGCCCATTTCATCCAGTTCATCAAATACACGACGAACACCATCTTTTGTTAGTGCGTCTTTATCACGAGTTTGAGAAGCAGGAAGAATGAACAGGTTCTCTGTGCGCTTGTCTTTGATCATCGCTTGGTTCAGCGTCGCTTCACCATTGATAACGTTAACGAAGTCGTACACAACACGACGCTCACAACCCATGATTAAATCTAGGTTACGCAGACCGATATCAAAGTCGATAACTGCGGTTTTCTTTCCTTTCAAAGCCAGACCCGAGGCAATAGCTGCACTGGAGGTCGTTTTGCCTACCCCGCCTTTACCTGACGTTACAACGATAATGCGTGCCATTCTGTTTTCCTTTTATTTCTCTTATATTGCGAGGACATCAACGTGTAATACATCGTTTGCCATACTGAACATGGTTTTCTTCTGCCAGTACTCGCTTTCAATTTGATCGCTGAGCCAGTAATTTCCAGCAATGGAAACCAGCTCGGCTTGTAAGTCATTACAAATTATTTTTGCTTCAGTTTGACCACTTGCACCTGCAATCGCACGGCCGCGTAAAGTGCCATGAATATGGATGCTGCCATCGGCAATCACTTCTGCGCCTGCACTCACATGGCTGAGTATCAATAGATCGCCATCTTTCGCATAAACCTGCTGACCAGAACGAATAGGGGTTCTAATCACCTTGATTGGTGCCATCTTCGCTGGAGCTTGAGATGGCGACTTGCTTGCTGTCATCACTGCAAAACCGGCTTCTTTAGCGAGGTTTTGCATGCGCTTATCAGAACAGCCAGCCACACCAACCGGGATCATGCCCGCTTGAGATATACCATTTTTAAGTTGCACAAAATCGATATCGCCCGCGACTTTGCTGATGTTGATAACAACAGGTGCGGCAGCGAAAAACGTAGGTGCTTGGTCTACTTTCTCTTGAAGAAAAGAGACTGCATTTTCGACTTGATCATCGGATAAGTGCAAAACAGATAGCGTAAAGCTGCTACCTTTTAGATCTGGGTTACTAGACATCGAAAAACTACAGGACCTCAATAGCGGATTGGTACAATTTCTTTATCAATAAAATAAAGGGCATTGCCTGAAACTAGGTTTATCATGTTATATTCCCAAACCAAGCACAGCAAGTAATCTTGTTGTCAAATGGACGTTTTGTTCCCAATATTTCCCTAACATAAACTATTGATCTCGCAAGTGAGAGTTTTGTAGTCATAATCAATTAAAAGGTTTGTCATGCTGTGTTCTATATATAAAAGCTCAAAGAAAGAAGGAACATACCTTTATATCCCTAAGAAGGATGATTTTTCACAAGTTCCTGACGCATTGATGCAAATGTTTGGTAAACCTAGTTTTGTAATGGTAATTAAAATGGATGGCCGTAAACTGGCTCAAGTAAACATCGAAAAAGTGAAAGAATCACTGAATACCGATGGTTTCTTTTTGCAGGTTCCACCACCACCAGTTAACGAACTTGAGCTTCATAAAGAGCGTAAAGCTCAACAGAAATCTCAAGACGAAGAGTGATAGCCACCTCAATTCAAGGAGGAATGATCGTTGAGTAAATTTTCGAAAACCATATTGGCTGTGTCGGCATTACTTTTGGGTAACAGCCTGACCATAAGCTCAGTACAAGCAGAAGAACTGAGCTTCGAGCAATATGTAGAAAAACTAAAACAACAAGGCCGTGAAGAAGGCATCTCTGAAGCGATCATTGATGAAGCCTTTGATGGTGTAACGTTTAAGCCAAGAGCGGTAAAAGCCGACAAAAACCAACCTGAGAAAAAACTGACTCTGGATGAATACATTCCACGAGCGGTTCCAGATTGGAAAGTGAAGCAAGCAAGGTCACTCTACAAGGAGCATTACACCGCGTTAAAGCGTATTGGTGATGAATATGGTGTTCAACCAAGATTCATTGTCGCGCTATGGGGCGTTGAGAGTAATTTTGGTAAGTTCACGGGCAATTACAGCGTTATCGACGCCCTAACGACCATGGCTTATGAAGGACGCCGAGAAGCTTTCTTCCGTAGCGAAGCGATGGCGGCATTGAAGATTCTTGATCAAGGCCATATTGCACCAAAAGAGATGAAAGGCTCTTGGGCTGGTGCGATGGGTCAACCTCAGTTTATGCCAAGCTCATTCTTAGCTTACGCCGCTGATGGCAGTGGTGATGGCAAGAAAGACATTTGGGGCACTGAAGAAGACGTATTTGCTTCGGCGGCCAATTATCTCAGCCAATCAGGGTGGGATGACAAATATACTTGGGGTCGTCAGGTTCATGTTCCGTCAACTGTGTCGATCGATTTACAAGGTCGAGACGAAGACAAAGCGAAATACTTAAAAGAGTGGTCTGAACTCGGTATTAAACGCTATGACGATCGCCCACTGCCAACACTTGATGAAGACATTAAAGCTTGGTTAATCATGCCGGATGATGAAACCGGACGTTCGTACCTCATTTATAACAACTACAATGTGTTAATGAAGTGGAATCGTTCTTACTACTTTGCTTTGGCAGTAAGCCACCTAGCCGACAGAATTAAGTTTGATTAACAGACCTAAGTCGCTTTGAATAGCATTTGGCCTATCATAGGCAGAACGAACTAAAGGACTCTTCGGAGTCCTTTTTGATTTTATATTTCAGAGATTTAATAAGGTGATCTTGTGCTAACAGATAGAGCTGCACAGATGGTGATATTCCATGCGCTGATCAAGCACGAAGGCTTTACCAGTGCTGCAAAAAGCTTGAACGTTTCGGTGTCTCATATCAGTAAGCAAGTCGCTTTGCTTGAAGACTCAATCGGCATCAAGTTGGTACAACGAACCACACGAAGCCTCACGCTGACTGAAGCGGGAGACGTGTTCTATCAACATTGTGAGCAGCTGTTTAACACGGTGAAAGCAGCTCAGATGGATATGGATAGCCAGCGCGATGATATCTCTGGAATACTACGCGTCGGTTTGTCGCAGTCATTTGGCACACTCCATATCATTCCGGCGATTGATCAACTCAGACAGCTTTATCCTCAGTTGAGAATCGAGGTCCACTTGTTCGACTATAAGGTGGACATGATTGAAGAGCGCTTGGATCTCTGGATCACCAACAATGAAGATTTGCCTGAAGGTTACATTGCGCAGCGATTAGCCGACAGTCAGTTTGTGGTGGCTGCGTCACCGGATTATCTGATTAAGGCTGGGACGCCACATGTACCTTCCGATTTGATTGACCATAACTGTCTTATCTATCGCAGCCGTGAACGAGATTACACATCGTGGGCGTTTGACAACGGGCAAGAAAACCTCAGCGTCAAAGTCGCGGGCGATTACTCAGTCGATTTGGCTGAGGCAGTACGAGACGCGGCAGTATCAGGGTGGGGCGTTGCTTATTTGGCGACTTACTTAGTGAAAGAAGAGTTTAGAACGGGCAAGCTCATTCAAGTATTGCCAGAGTGGAGAGCCAGTCAGCTGATGCCATTCTATGCCGTTTACCCGAGCCGAAAGAATATGCCGAAGAAGCTTTCGGCAGTGATTGAGTTCATTAAAGATCATATCGGGTCGCCGACGTATTGGGACAAAAACCTCAAAACTTGCGTTGAACTGCATCGCTAACTGTTTCCTAATCTATAAATATAATTTCCATATGGAAAAAGTACGCTTTTTAATCAAAGTTAATTGTTAAAATTCAATAACTTAATTGTACTCATAGTTAAATCGTGATTACCCCAACATCACATTAACAACCTCAGCTTGCCGCAAACGATTTCCTCTATAGAATGCGTCGCCTTTCCTATCTACAACTTTTAGGTTGACGCACATGGCTTCGCTACTTGGAATTATCACTATTTTAGTTGCCGCTTGGTTACTATCTACGGACAGAAAAAATATTCCACTAAGAACAGTCTCTTTGGCTTTCTTATTACAAATCTCATTCGCGCTATTGGTTCTGTATGTACCAATGGGTAAAGAAGCGTTGAATGCAGCCACGGGTGCGGTATCTAGCTTGATCAACTACGGTCAAGAGGGGATTAACTTCCTATTTGGTGGCCTAACTAATAACGGATTTGTTTTCGCGATTAATGTTCTTGGCATCATTATCTTTTTCTCTGCACTGATTTCAGGCTTGTACCACATCGGCTTTATGCCAAAGGTGATCAACCTTATTGGTGGTGCGCTACAGAAGTTCTTGGGCACAGGTCGTGCGGAATCATTGTCTGCGACTGCCAATATCTTTGTCGGCATGATTGAAGCGCCATTGGTGGTTAAGCCTTACTTAAAACACATGACAGATTCACAACTGTTTGCTGTGATGGTGTGTGGTTTGGCGTCTGTAGCTGGTGGTACGCTAGTGGGTTATGCATCGCTTGGCGTTGACCTAAACTTCCTGATCGCTGCGGCATTCATGTCTGCACCAGCCGGCCTATTGATGGCTAAGATCTTAGTACCTGGCAGCCCAAATGACGCTCAAGAAAATATTGAGTCTGATGTAGAAATTCCACGAGCAACAAACGTAGTTGAGGCGATGGCAGATGGGGCTATGTCTGGACTTCGTATTGCCGTTGCGGTGGGTGCAACACTTCTTGCCTTTATCAGTGTGATTGCAATGCTGAATGGCTTGCTAGGTATCGTTGGCGGCTGGTTTGGCGTAAACCTAAGCTTCGAACTTATCCTAGGTTATGTGTTTGCACCCGTTGCATGGCTGATCGGTGTACCGTGGTCTGAGGCTGTGGTTGCGGGCTCATTGATCGGTAACAAGATTGTCGTGAACGAGTTCGTGGCTTTCATCCAACTAATGGATGCTAAAGAGGCACTAAGTGAGCACTCGCAAGCGATCGTAACTTTCGCTCTATGTGGCTTTGCTAACATCTCTACCATGGCGATTCTTATCGGTGGTTTGGGCAGCTTAGTTCCAGAGCGTCGTTCTTTCATCTCACAATATGGCTTCAAAGCAATTTGTGCAGGTGTGTTTGCTAACCTAATGAGTGCTGCTATTGCTGGTGTTGTACTTTCTCTATAGTTAACTGATCATGACTTTACTCCCCCTATAGTAAAGTGACTGATTAATCACAATAATATTCGGTTAGCGTGAAAAAGAGAGCCTATAGTGTAAGAACGTAGGCTTTCTTATTTCATTGAATAGTTTGTACCACAGGGTGTGGTGCAAACCTTTTAGGGGCACAAATGGATTTGTCGATTACTTCTTCTTTGGCGTTAATTGGACTCTTGTCTTTAGCTTGTCAGCAGCTCGGCTGGCGTTTACGTCTTCCCGCCATTCTCCCTCTCCTTATCGTTGGCCTATTGTTAGGTCCCGGCCTGAATATTCTAAATCCCGATGCCATTTTCGGTGATGTGCTGTTTCCTATGATCTCCTTAGGGGTTGCCATCATCTTGTTTGAAGGAGCATTGACCCTAAATTTCAAAGAAATCAGAGGCCATGGTCGCATGGTGACTCATCTAGTGAGTGTCGGCATGTTGATTACATGGGCGTGTATCGTGGTGGGGGCATACTACTTTGTGGACTTCAGTTGGCCGTTAGCCGCACTGTTTGGTGCATTAGTTGTGGTAACTGGCCCTACGGTAATCGTGCCCATGCTTCGCAGTATTCAGCCTAAATCTTCGTTAGGCAGTATCTTGCGATGGGAAGGGATAGTAATTGATCCGATTGGCGCTCTGTTTGCGGTTCTCGTCTACGAGTACATTGTTTCTTCTGCCGACCCTACCGGACACGTTCTGTCAGCTCTGGGCCTGACGTTAGTCATAGGTTTAGGCTTAGGGATCATCGGTGGCCATTTGATTGCCAAGATGCTGCAAGGGCATTGGGTACCGCACTATTTACGTAATGTGGCTGTGCTGACGCTAATGTTGGCGGCGTTCTCGTTTTCTAATGATCTGAGTGAAGAATCGGGTTTATTAACCGTGACCATCATGGGGATCTGGCTTGCCAACGTGAAGGGCTTGGACATCGAAGACATCATCGAATTCAAAGAAACCCTGACCGTGTTACTTATTTCTGCGTTGTTTATTCTGTTAGCCAGTCGACTCGATTCGGGGGCTTTCCTTTCGATAGGTTGGGGCGGTATTGGGTTGCTAGCGGTGGTTATGTTGGTGGCTCGCCCGTTAAGCGTGTGGATCAGCGGGATCGGTACGGATCTTAATTCGGCGGATAAATGGTTTTTGAGTTGGATGGCACCGCGCGGGATCGTTGCAGCCGCGGTTTCTTCTCTGTTTGCAATCAAACTTCAAGAGAAGCAATTAATTGAAGGCGCAGATTTACTGGTGCCAATGGTGTTCTTGGTCATCATCGGTACGGTTGTGATTCAGAGCCTTACCGCGAGTTGGTGGGCGAGAAGGCTAGGTGTGACTCAAGAGAAGGCACAAGGCGTTATCTTCTTTGGTGCGACTCAGTTTTCACGCCAGTTTGCCAAAGTGTTGGCGACACACAACATCAACAGTGTGCTTGCCGATACCAACTGGGAAAGCATTCGCTTAGCGCGCATGGAAAACTTGAATGTTTATTTTGGTAACCCAGCTTCGAGCCACGCTGAAAATAATCTGGAATTGGATGGAATAGGGCGTGCGATGATCGTGTCGCCTTATCGTCAAACCAACCCGTTAGTTAGCATGCACTATCAAGACGAGTTTGGTGAGAATAAGGTGTTTGAGCTTGAATCCTCAGAGAATAAACATGAAAGGCACCAAGTGAGCCGCGATGGCAATAGAAGTCTGTTTTCGGAAGGGATCACCTATTCTAAGCTTAACTCGTTGATGGCTCAGGGTAGCCAAATTAAAAGTACAGGTTTGACCGAGGCATTTGATTTAAAAGAGTTTAACGCTTTGTATCCTAAAGCCATTCCTCTTGGGGTGATTAATGGCGGTGATTTCCGTTTAATTACACAAGGATCTGAGTTGGAAAAACTCATATCAACGGAGTGTGAGCTTATTAGTTTATTACCGCCTTCTGAACAGACGGAAAAAGTCGAGACTCCAGATAAGTAGCAACGAGCACTTCATCAAAAGCGAGTCACCCCGTTGTAAAAACGAATAGCTAAGTACCAAAGCATCAAAAAAGCCGCAACGTTCATCACGTTGCGGCTTTCTAATTTTATTTATATGCGCTGCGGACTACTTCGAGTGAAATTGCTCGCAAGCGATCATGGTGTTCTCGATTAGGCTCGCAACCGTCATTGGGCCAACACCACCCGGCACAGGTGTGATGAAGCTTGCGCTTTCTTTCGCTACGTCGTATTCAACGTCGCCCACTAGTTTGCCAGATTCTAAACGGTTGATACCAACATCGACCACAACAGCGCCTTTCTTAATCCAAGCGCCAGGAATGAAGTTAGGCTTACCAACGGCAACTACAACAACGTCTGCTTGACGCACGTGACCTTCAAGGTCTTTGGTGAAGCGGTGACATGTTGTCGTTGTACAACCTGCTAGAAGAAGTTCTAGCGTCATTGGGCGACCTACAATGTTTGATGCGCCAACCACAACCGCGTGTTTACCACGTAAGTCGATGTTGTAACGGTCAAGCAGCGTGATGATGCCTTTTGGCGTACAAGAGCGAAGCTTAGGCATGCGCTGAGCCAAACGGCCGACATTGTAGGGGTGGAAGCCGTCAACGTCTTTCTCTGGCGTGATACGCTCAAGAACGTGAGTGCTATCAATGCCAGCTGGTAGAGGCAGTTGAACAAGAATACCGTCGATCTCTGGATCGTCGTTCAGTTGGTCTACCAATGTTAACAATTCGTCTTCTGTCGCAGTGGCTGGCAAGTCGTAAGATTTAGATACGAAGCCAACTTCTTCACACGCTTTACGCTTACTTCCAACGTAAACCTGAGAAGCAGGGTCTTCACCCACTAAAACAACCGCTAGGCCCGGAGCGCGTAATCCAGCTTCAGTACGAGCTTTTACACGTGCAGCTACTTCGGAGCGAACCGTTTGAGAAATTAGCTTTCCATCAATATTTTGAGCAGTCATGAATTTCCTTAGTATTGATATTCAAGTTAGTGGCTGATGTTTTTGGCGCATTATTCCAGAAAATCTTTTTGATTACCATCAAGCAAACGTTTGCTTTGCTCTATTTTCCAACACTTATATGTTTGTTGGCCTTTTTTTACCCACTTAGATCAGAATGTTACATAAAGCCGTTGCTTTACTGATTCGAATTCGTATAATTCGTTCCTGTAGCGCGCCCTTAGCTCAGCTGGATAGAGCACCTCCCTTCTAAGGAGGTGGTCGAAGGTTCGAATCCTTCAGGGCGTGCCATTTATTTAGAAAGTCCCGATAATTCAATGAGTTATCGGGATTTTTGCTTTTTAGCGTCACTGTCCCTTTTCATACCCTTGAGAGGACAGATACTTGAATTTTGATACCCACGTCACACTTTCTCTGCACACACCTATCCCTGTACTGATAGAACAGTACTCAATTCAGAAAGCTCAATACTTCAAAAGCTACCTCTGCACTATCCAATATCGCCTAAAGCGTTTAGCTGAATGGTTCTCAGATAGCTGTGTAAAAGACATTTCTCCAGAGGTTGTGTCTAAGTTTCTACGAGAGCGACAGACACAGGTTAAATCTGGCTCAGTTAGAAAAGATGCCTCGGTGTTACGAGCGATGCTTAACTGGCTGAGAAAGGACATAGGTTTGCAGATACCTGATGTGTTTAAGCACGTTCGCATCCCAAAAGACTACACAGTGCGACAGTTCACACCTACAGATGAACAACTACATAAAGTGATAGGGAATCTCAAAACTCTGGAACTCAAAGACATTTGCTTGCTGCTATCTGAAACAGCTTGTCGGCGCAGCGAAATACTAGGATTAAAGCTCGGTGATGTGTGCCTTGCGGGGCGTTATCTTCAGCTTAGAGATACGAAAAACGGTGAGGATAGGCGAGTTCCATTATCACGACCTGCAATGGCAACTCTTGAGCGCAGATTGCATGAGTTAGACGGATACTCAGAATCAAAACTTTTATTTAGTACTCAACCTATGTACTTGAGTAAAGCCTTTAGAGTTGCTGCTGATGAAGAAGGGTTAAATGATTTTGTGCTTCACTCACTGCGACACTACCGCCTATCTAAGCTCATACAAGCAGGGCATGACCATATGCTCGTAGCGAAGCTATCAGGCCACAAGGATATTCGAGTGCTGAACCGCTATGTGAAAGTTGACGTATCTCAGTTGGCAGTGACACTATTTGACTAAAGAAAACAGATACCTGTTGATGGGTATCTGCTTGTTCTATTTTAGGTTGTACTGAGTCTATGTAGGGCTATCACTTCAGATTGGCTTTTTTCAATTGGTTGCGCACTGTATTAACGTGGCAGCTACATGCTCTAGCTATATCAGTCATTGTGTAACCATCTTTGAATAGGCTGATAATTTTCTTGTTACGTTCTGATTTCGTGATGCTTTTGACTTCTTTGTTTGACAGCGAAGTTTGAGGAATAATCTCTGTTATTTTGTCAACGGTAGCACTGGTTATTCCTGTCTTCACCTTTAGTTCTAGCAATTCAGATTGCATTGCATTAAAACGGTCTTGAATTGCTGTAGTCATTGATACTTTCTCAAGCAAGTGGTTTATTCCATTATTAATTGTCCTATCACGGTAAGAGGCAGGGTCGAGTTCCATTCCGAGGTTCTTCATTTCGAGAGCCTTGCTGTGGCTCTTGTGCTCCTTGCACCCTTTTGAAAATCCTCGTTTGGATTTCTTGTGCATACTACGTTCAACATACTTTCTCTGCTTTTTCCCTTTCAGCCCAAGGGAGCGAGCATATATTGCGACTAACGTTAAAGCATTGACTTTTGGCTTATATTCCTCATCCAGTTCCACCTCTAATCCCGCTTTCATTAGCTTTACAATGTCTTCTGCAAAGACTTGAGGTTTTGCTTTGTAGCCAGATTCTTTGAAAGCGGCTACAACGATATCATTAGCTTCTTCTCTCATCTCTCTTGCTGTTTGTAGTGCTGCTGCAACTTGTGCCTTGGGGCTTAAAGCTTGTTCATCCCATCTATTGGATTTTTCCATTGCTGTACTCCTGTAAGTGATGTTTACCAGAAACGGGGTGGTTTTTTTGTAGGTTTTTTGTAGGTTTTGTTTGTGCTTTGACTGCTGAAGTCCAACTCCAGTTTGGTGGATTAGCCCTTTAGAGCTAAAGGAGGTACACGGTTTTCTTTTATTTCAGAAAGTTAGAGAAGATGAATATCGCCAATTGTTTTTGATGATACTTGTATGCTGTCTTCCCATTGCTTTGGCGCTTCATCTTGAACTTTACTTCTTTGCTTTTCCTTGCTGCTTTTAGTGCTTCACGGCTCCAACAGGTAGACACGCCTTTAGGATTAAACCCTTGAACTTTTAGCCAATCTTTAAAGTTGGTTTGTCTGAAGCTTAGGTACTTCTTTTGATTCGATGGAATGTGAAGTTTGTTAGGCGATTTGTATTTTTTGTTTTTTCGGTAATGGCAATCTAGTTTGATTAGTTTACTTTTTCTCACAGTAATTCCTTAATGACGCTATGCACGCCATAAGCATGTTTTAGATTTGATAGGTAGGTTGATTCCAAAGGGAATCAAGCAGGGTTTAGATTGGGGGGGGCTCCCCAATCACCGGAGCTGCGTTCCTCCGTCTTATCGGTGCATTTTTAGTTTGTTTCGTTGGTCAATTCGGATGCGCTCAAGCTCATTGCCTAGCTTCTTGTCTTTCTTTGTAGGCTCTTCCCTTGCAGTGGTCTTGTTGAGGCGTAGCAGCTTGATAGCATTGTCAATAGTGTCCTTTTGGACGCACATGGTGAGATTGTCGTCCTTGTCAGTACTGTTCTCTGCTTCCGCTTTTTGCTCCTGAATCTGCTTAAGGAGTACATCAGCTACAACATCATGCAGCTCTTGCACTTGTGACGCTGTTCCTACTTTGTTCTTCTTAGCCATTGGTCTTTCCCTTCTTTTTATTTCGATTTTTCAGTAGCTTTGCTTGCTGTACTCGCTCCATGTCCCACCCCTTAAGCTTGACGTACATCAGCTTGAGCTTCCGCTTTCGGGCTAGTGACTGTCGCGTACTACCGTTTATATCTCTAAGGTCATGCTGTAGCTCACAACGTTTACGGTTGTACTCCTTGCGGTTTATAGCCTTCATTCGCTTACGCCATTTGTATTCGTTGAGTGCACACTTTTTAAAATGAATAGGCGTACCGTGAACAGTCATTCTCAGCTTCCACGCATTAGGTTTGATTCCGTCCTCTCTAAGCCATTCCCAATGGCTTGAACTCATATCGGCTAAATTTTTTACAAATGATTCGGATAATCCACATGTTTGGCTTATTTGTTTAGCGGAGAGTCTGGGTCTTAGCACTAGTCGGCCATTTTTCTTGATGAGTTCTTCTTCTGGCTGTGAATACAGCATTTGAATAGCTTTTCTTACTTTGTCTTTACTTACTTTTTGTCTACCCATACCACTTACCTTATTGGTTTTCCTGAAGCTTCTATCTCCTATAGCTACGTTTAATAACCAATCGGTAAGGAAAAGCGAGTAAGGTACGGTGTGAAATATTTCTGAAGCTGTTGATTTTATTGGTCTGTTATTGGTGTGGTGTCTGATATAAAAGTCCGATATATCGTACACATGCACGCTGAAATTAAACTTCAGATAAAAGAAAGCCCCACCGTAAGGTAGGGCTGCCTGTCGGGATTTTTAGTGGTTGTGCTTATAAGGACTTTTTGATGTTGTAGATTGAGCTACGAGTAACGCTATGCTTTCTAGCCATCGCCGCAACAGGTTCCCCATTCGCTAATCCTTGAACGATACTCTTATATGTCTCTGCACCCATCTTCAAAGGTCGTCCACCTTTTACGGCTTTCTCTGCATCTTCCTTTGTTGCTCCTGCTTCAATACGTTTGGCGACACTGTGAGCCTTGCCTGACTGCATACGGTCTTCAATCATGTCCCTTTCCATCTCAGCGAACAAAGCAAGTAAGTGAACCATTGCTTTGCCCATTGGGTCGTTAGCTCCGGTATCTACTCCTTGCTCAATGCATTTCACTGTTATACCACTCGCTTTGAAGGTTTCGAGGTTTAGTAGTACCTGTGACAGTGAACGACCTAGGCGGTCTAGCTTGGTAATTACTACAGTGTCTCCTTCTCGTGCGTACTCAAGGAGGTTATTGATTAGCTCTTGGTGTTCTTGGCTCTTACCTGAATGTTTAGCCTTCCATACTTTGCTACAGCCATAGCTCTCAAGTTTGCTAACCTGTGCATCTAAGTCTTGCTCCTTAGTAGATACACGAGCTAATCCAAGTAATGCGCCATTCTTCATCTGTACAATTCTCTGTAGTTTTGTTCTTTAATTGGAATGCATCATATTTCTGTGGACACAACTCTGTCAATTGGTTTTGTACATGTGCAAAAGTGTTTAGGTTAGGTGGGTTAGTGTTTTGTTCACTCAGCTTTGTGCAGTCTTTTACTTTGTTGAGGTTTTGTTTCTTCGGATTTCGGGAGGGTATTGGGGGACATTAGAAAAAGCACCGCAGCGGAAGCTCTCGCACATTTTCGACCCGTGAATTCTAGGTGTGTTAGTTTGATTTTGGTTATCGGCATCAAGAGAAGACGCCGATATTCTTTTGCATTGTTTTCAGTCTATGGTTAGCTTGTTAGTCTGTCGGATTGTTAGTAAAACGGATGTTACCGAAACCGTCTCGGATAACGTACCCTTGGTCATCAAATGAGACGTTGCCTAATTGATTGGCGAATACAGGGTATACCTTCCACTTTTCAAGAGATACATCGTCCCCGATGCTTTGTCTCCATTTGAGGGCGTAGTCCAGAGAATCGAACACCATATAGTCGGCTGTGTTCTCTAACAAACTACATTCTTGCGAGTTTAGTTCGCTGTAATATTCATGCAGTAGTTCGGAATTGAGTTGGTTTGCATGTTGTGCCAATTGATTTGCTTGGTCACGCATAGCCCACATTATTTGATTATAATGGTCCTTACCTACAGCCATAGATGAAATCTTGATACGTTCAATAAACTTCCCTTGAAGAACATTTTTATTCGAGCATCGTCCAAGCTGAGAATACATCCGTGCATACTCTCTTCCCCAGTCGTAGAACTGTGCGTATTTTCCATCTGGAATAGGATTATAAATCGAGATTATTTTCCTTCCAACTATGTAACTTGTTGGCTCTTGGTCGATGACGTGAGAAGTGTTTGCACATGCAGCTATTGATAATGAGAGCAGTGCTAACAAGGTAGGTTTTATCATGTGGATTTCAGTTTTCTGGTTCATATTGAGTATATAATAACACATAAAATTTGGGGTTTGGGCAGTCGTTCTTATGTGTAAAGTAGACCTTGACGACCAGCAACGCTAAAGTGATTCAAAGCACATATAAGTACAATCAGACATTAATAATTTTAGGTAACTCTTATGAAAAAATACTTCACTATCTTCTGCCTGTTACTACCAAGCGTGACTTTAGCGAAAACTTACACTACAGCTCAGATTAGTTGTCAGCTTGATGAGTATTGGGACCCAACGGAGATTCACAACTTCATTTATACGGATGATAAAATGGTAAGTTATGGCAGTACCTTTGAGCTTGAAGTCATCAAGCCAATGACGGAAGACGAGAATGGCGTCATAATTATGGAGTATAAATTTGCTGACAACGGTGGTATGTACTTTTGGTCATATGACCCTAGATACAAAACATTTCAATATAAGTTCTTAAAATACAAAGAAAATGGCGAGGTTATGTGGGTCGGTACAGGTCAAGAGAACTACAAACGTTGTAAGGCAAGCTTTAGTTAGTTTTCGAGTGGGATACTCTTTACAGCTACAGTAGCACTGTCTTACAATCACGTCTCACTCGGGAAGTGACAAGCTATTAAACGCATGAACTGTATGATTCCTATCGATACTCCCTTCTAAGGAGGTGGTCGAAGGTTCGAATCCTTCAGGGCGTGCCATTATTTAAAGAAACCCGATAACTCTCCGAGTTGTCGGGTTTTTTGCATTTTACATATCATAAAACACTTCTTTTCAAGCGCGACTCATTTTCTTCTGTTATTCGTTTCATTCGGCTTATGTAATAGAAAGTTAAAATTGTTCGTTTTTTGGGGTTTACATCATTTGGTAATAAAGCCACTATGAATTCACGAAGAATAGACAAGTAAAGCTATTAGCCAGTCGGTTTAGGAATCAAACCTTCTGCTCAATAGCTGATTTAGAGGAAGTAATGGCAGGAAACAGTATCGGACAACATTTCCGCGTGACCACGTTCGGAGAAAGTCACGGTATCGCACTAGGATGTATCGTAGATGGGTGCCCACCAGGATTAGAAATTACCGAAGCAGACCTTCAAAGAGATTTGGATCGTCGTCGTCCGGGCACTTCTCGCTATACAACGGCTCGTCGTGAAGCGGATGAAGTGAAAATCTTATCAGGTGTATTTGAAGGCCAAACTACGGGTACTTCTATTGGTCTATTGATTGAAAATACAGACCAACGCTCTAAAGACTATTCCGAAATTAAAGACAAGTTCCGCCCTGGCCACGCTGACTATACGTACCATCAAAAGTACGGTGTGCGTGATTACCGAGGTGGTGGTCGTTCTTCAGCTCGTGAAACTGCAATGCGTGTTGCTGCAGGTGCAATTGCGAAGAAATACCTAAAACAAGAATTTGGTGTTGAAATCCAAGCTTACCTTTCTCAAATGGGTGATATCTCAATTGATAAAGTGGATTGGAACGAGATTGAAAACAACGCTTTCTTCTGTCCAGATGCCGACAAAGTACCAGAATTTGATCAACTGATTCGTGACTTGCTAAAAGAAGGCAACTCGATCGGTGCGAAGATTCAAGTGGTTGCGACTAAAGTGCCAGTAGGCCTTGGTGAGCCAATCTTTGATCGTCTAGATGCTGACATCGCGCACGCTCTAATGAGCATTAACGCTGTGAAAGGTGTTGAGATTGGTGATGGCTTTGATGTGGTTAATCAACGCGGTAGTGAACACCGTGACCCATTAACTCCAGAAGGTTTCAGCAGTAATCATGCTGGCGGTATCTTAGGTGGTATCTCTACTGGTCAAGATATTGTGGCAAGCATTGCGCTTAAACCAACATCAAGCATCACTGTACCTGGTGACACAATCACGAAAGATGGTGAAGCAACGCAGTTAATCACGAAAGGTCGTCACGATCCATGTGTTGGCATCCGTGCGGTACCTATTGCAGAAGCAATGCTGGCTATCGTGCTGCTTGACCACTTGCTACGTCATCGTGGTCAAAACTTTGGTGTGACAACTGAAACACCACAAATCTAATTCTGCTTCTTTTTATTTAGAATAGAATTGGTAGAAACAAAAAAGGGTTGCTTCGTAATGAAGTAACCCTTTTTCACATTAGCAGGATTATTCGTCCGGTTAGCGACTATCGTCATTAAAGACAGCTAGCAGCTTAAGGCTCTTAATCCATTAATGCACTGAACTTTCAGGATCAAGCTGGAACGAAGGCAAACGCCATTTGAATCTTACAGCCGCCATGCGCAGCAAGTAACCAACTACAAGCGTCACAATTGTCGCCGTTACGTCGTTGATGCCAAGCTCAAGCAAACCTAGGTACAAACCTGAAGCGACAAGTGCGACAGACGCGTATAGCTCTTCATGCAACACTAATGGTGTTTGACGACAGATAAGGTCGCGCAGCAAACCACCAAAGACACCGGTGACTAGCGCAGACACCATACAGATCATTGGGTGAAGACCCATGGTCATCGCTACCTTAGTACCAATGATACTGAACACGATAAGCCCTAGTGCATCCAAACGAATGAATAGCCCTTTGAGCTTGATAACCCATTTAGCCAGTCCGGTTGTAATAACACCTGCGATACAGGTGATTGCCAGATACTGCGGGTTTTCAACCCAACCTAAAGGGTAATGGCCAAGTAAGATATCTCGTACTGTACCGCCGCCAATTGCCGTTGCACTCGCAACCAACATTACACCAAACCAATCCATTTTTTGTTTGCCAGCACTGAGAGCGCCGGTCATGGCTTCTGCCGTGATGCCAATGATATACAAAACACTTAGTAGCATTGCTGTAGCTCTATAATATAGGTCTATAAATTGGAGTCTTATAGGCCATAGGGATATAAAAATGAAGCGCGAGTGTAGTAGTAAAAACGCTGATTGACGAATGAATATTTGTACCGTGAATAGGCATTTCAGATTAGCTAAACTAATCATTCACCTCAAAATGGTGTAATCTGGGATCAGCAATCGATTGTCATCGTAAAGTATTATGATGAACCTAATGTCATTGCCAGTGATAGGGCTTTACCGAGCGCTTAAAAAAACGCAAAATGCCCCAGTTCTTTTTATTTAAATTTGATCTTATGACGCACCAATACCCAGATATCATCGACATTTTCAATCAAACCTTTTTCGAGAGCTTTAATACCAAGCTAGAACTGGGAGCGGACGAGCCTATTTACCTGCCAGCCGATGGGGAGGTTTCTCATCACCGTATCGTATTTGCTCGCGGATTTTATGCGTCTGCACTTCACGAGATAGCGCACTGGTGTGTCGCTGGTCCTGAGCGTCGTTTGTTGGAAGATTTTGGCTATTGGTATGAACCTGACGGTCGAACGGAATCGGTTCAAGCTGAGTTTGAAAAAGTAGAAATTCGCCCACAAGCGTATGAATGGATCATTGCGATGAGCGCAGGCTTTCCTTTTAATGTCAGCTGTGACAATCTACACGGCGATTTTGAGCCAGATCGTTTGGCCTTTATGAATAAAGTACATAGCGAAGTTATGGGTATCTTTGAAGTAGGCTTTCCGCCTCGCGTGAAAATGCTCTCTGAAGCATTACGCAGCTTCTACGATGTAGAACCTTTATGTGCTAGCCAATTTATTGTGAAATAAGAGAATATTATGATTATCGAATTTGAAGAAAAACTACTTGAAGTAATTGATGCTCGCATTGAAAACGCATCAGACGATGAACTGTTTGCTGGTGGTTACTTACGTGGTCATATTTCTCTTTCAGTGGCTTCATGTGAAGAAGAAGGCATTGAAGATGTGGCTGAAGTAAAAGCTCGTATTGAACAGAGCCTAGACGACGCTCGCTCTGAACTAACACCAGCAGACCGCACTATCGTTAATGACCTTTGGGTTGAGCTACAAAACCAAGCTTAATCTCGATGTATTAATACTATCCGCTCAGTCCCTTCCTTTCCCATTTTGCTGAGCGAACTGGTTTATTTGAGACTCGTTCGAAATTTTTGAATGAGTCCGTTCATTTCTTGTGATGGTTACATTTTCTTACTACGTTATTCTAATCCCACTTAACGGAATTACAGAAAGGTCACATCATGAAAGTTATCGCATTTGGCGCAAGCACAAGTTCTACCTCAATCAACAAAACACTAGCAACTTACGCAGCAAACTTGATTGAAGGTGCTGAATTAAAAGTCCTAGACATCAACGATTACAATGTTCCTATGTTCAGTGAAGACACTGAAAAAGAGATTGGCCAAGCGGAAGGTGCTCAAGCATTCCTACGCGACCTAGCTGAAGCTGATGCGTTTGTTATCTCGTTCGCAGAACACAATGGTCACTACCCAGCAGCGTATAAAAACCTATTTGACTGGGCGACACGTATTGAGCGTTCAGTGTTTGGCGAGAAGCCGGCGGTTTACCTAGCGACTTCACCGGGCCCTGGTGGCGCACAAACGGTACTTGGTGCAGCGACAGGTTCTGCACCTTACTTCGGTGGCAACGTGCAAGCGTCAGTTTCAGTACCAAGCTTCTACGATAACTTTGATTTTGAATCTGGTTCTATCAGCAACGAAGAGATTGCTCTACAGATTAAAGACGCGGTTGCTAAGCTGTAAATACTGCTCCATTTAGAACATCAGTTTAGATCAACACGAATAACAAAAAGCCCGAGCGACTTAACTTAGTCACGTAGGGCTTTTTAGCTTTTAACTTATTAGTTTCAGATATTCAGAAATTTCAGATGTTCAAAATAGCTGAACTAGAAACTACGGCTTTGATTTAGAATGCTTGTCAGCAACCCATCCAGCCGTTAATGCCTTACCTTTACGCAGTCTGCGTACCCACATTCGACTTGGGTGAATCGCCTCAAGCACATCAACAGGCAAGGGCAGCGGATCGCCACAGATCTGTGATGCTAATACTTCAGTCAATAATGGTGCAGAGCTCAAACCACGTGAACCCAGTCCGATAAAGCAATAAAGGTTAGGGAAGCTTGTTACCGTTTCTACATCCTCAACCGAGTCACGCTGCGGGTTGAAGTTGTGGAGATCTTGGTACTGCTCCTTAATGGCTTCAAAGTCACCAACGTTTCCGACAAACGGAAGGTGGTCACGGCTTACGCTTCGGATACCTTGGCGCGCTAAGTTGTCACTGGTATCGACATCTTTTGTCCATGCTTGGTCTGGTAGTGACCCATGTAGGCGCTCGCCATTGTGCTGCTGAACCTCAATATCAAATTCTTGGTCGATATTGGTTTTGTCGTAGTTCGCACCAATACAGTGATGACCATTGTTGGGGTTCTGTGGCGTCAAATAGCCATCAAAGCACAACACGGTTTTTAGCTGGCTGAGATTTTCCGTGGTCGGAATATGGCTCACTTGGCCTTTAACCGGAGTCAGTGGTACTGGCTGAGTTTGTTCAAACTGAGTGAACTTGTGTCCGTTTGCGACAACTACTTGGTCGTGCTTGGTTTGAATCTCACCTTGAGGTGTATCCATCGTCAGTATCCATTGTTGTTCAGCTTCGAGCCACTCAAGTTGCGTTACTTGATGTTGATAGTGCGCGCTTACTTGGTTGTTCTCTTCTAACTTGCTAATCAAGCCTTGAGTCAGTTGCAGAGGGCTTAGCCAACCACCCAGCGGAAAGTAAACACTCTCTTTATCGACGGGTAAGCCAATCTTTTCGTTGGCTTGCTCTGGCGATAAACGCTGAATCAGGTCGGTGTGGAAGTTGCCTTCCAACATGCGGTTGAGCTTTTTAGTGGAGCCTTGATCCCACATCAAGATGTTCACGCCACACCAACTGTGATCAAATTGAATAGACTGAGCCGCTTGATTAATAAATTGACGAGCAAACAGTAATCCCGGGCCAAACACGCGAGACACGTTCGAGGTCGCTTCGCTTAATAGCGGGTAAATCGCACCTTGGTTGTTACCTGAGGCATTGCCCGCAGCTTGTGGATGTTCACAATAAAGGGTGATGTTTTTACCACGACGGCTTAGCGTTTTGGCTAATGCAGCACTGGCGACACCACCACCAATGATCGCAATGTCTTGGGATTCAGTGTGTTGAGCGAGGTCATACCAAGGTTTGATGTTGGTGTGAGCGTGCTTTTCGCCAAGTCGGCCGGCGATCATTTCTCGCTTAGTACCAAAGCCTTTGACCTTTTTCATTTCAAAGCCAGCTTCAATTAAGCCACGGCGAACAAAGCCAGCAGCGGTGAAGGTGGCGCAGCTACAATCTTGCTTAGCGAGCTTAGCCATGCCGTTGAATAGGTTTTGATTCCACATCTCTGGGTTCTTGCTCGGAGCAAAACCGTCTAAGAACCAAGCATCAACCAAACCTTCACGCGGGGTTGGTACGTTGGGCATGCAATCTTTAATATCGCCAAACCACAAATCAAGCGTGATTGCACCGTCGCCCAGCACAATGCGGTGACATTCAGGTAGAGCAATAGGGTAGTGTTCTTGGAGTTGCGTCGCATACTCGGCTAATTCTGGCCACGATTGGTGTGCTTTGATCAGATCCTCTTTATTTAAAGGATATTTTTCAAAACTGATGAAATGTAACTCTTTGGTCATCGCTTGTGGGTTATCTTTAAGAAAAGCATCGAACCATTGCCAAACTGCAAGAAAGTTCAAACCTGTGCCAAAGCCGGTTTCAGCAATCACAAAGCGGCGTTGTTCATGTTCAAGCCAACGCTCTGGAAGGTGGTTTTGCTTTAAAAAGACGTAGCGAGTTTCTTCTAAACCGTTAACATTGGAGAAGTAAACGTCGTCAAATTGGTCTGAAACTGGCGTGCCAGACTCATTCCATTCCAGTTCTGCATTAGTAATTGAAGTCATAAAATCTATCATTTTGTGATTTGAAGCGATATGTTGGTAGGGATTGTACGAATTTCTAGGAAAGCTGACCACTTTTGTTAGGCTTCTTAGTTATCATCTAGCTGAATTTAGAATTATAGGAATGTCACATGAAACGAGTCGTAATCACCGGTATGGGTATTGTTTCAAGTATCGGTAACAACGTCGAAGAAGTTTTAGCATCACTGAAAGAGGGTAAATCTGGTATTACCGCTTCAGAGCAGTTCAAGGAAAATGGCTTGCGCTCTCAAGTATGGGGTAACCTAAAAATGAACCCTGCTGACCATATCGATCGCAAAAAAATGCGCTTTATGGGTGATGCAGCGGCATTCGCTTATCTTTCAATGGAGCAAGCAATTGCTGATTCTGGCTTAACTGAAGATCAAGTATCTAATGACCGCACGGGTATCGTTGCGGGTTCAGGTGGTGCTTCATCTCTAAACCAAGTAAACGCGGTAGACATCATCCGTGAGAAAGGCGTGAAGCGCGTTGGTCCATACATGGTTCCACGTACAATGGCTTCTACGGTTTCTGCTTGTCTAGCAACTCCTTTCAAAATCCGTGGTGTGAACTACTCTATGAGCTCTGCATGTGCGACATCTGCACACTGTATTGGTCACGCAATGGAGCTTATCCAACTTGGTAAGCAAGACGTTGTATTCGCTGGTGGCGGTGAAGAACTGGATTGGTCTCTGACTATGATGTTCGACGCAATGGGCGCACTTTCTACTAAGTACAACGACACGCCAGAGCTGGCTTCTCGTACCTACGATGCAGACCGTGATGGTTTCGTTATCTCTGGTGGCGGCGGCATGTTAGTTATCGAAGAGCTTGAGCACGCTGTTGCTCGTGGCGCAAAAATCTACGGTGAAATCGTAGGCTACGGCGCAACTTCAGATGGCTACGACATGGTTGCTCCTTCTGGTGAAGGTGCGGTTCGTTGTATGAAGATGGCGATGCAAAACGTTGATGGCGTTGATTACGTGAACACTCACGGTACTTCAACTCCAGTTGGCGACGTTAAAGAGCTAGGCGCTATCCAAGAAGTATTTGGTGGCAACAGCCCAGCAATTTCTGCAACTAAAGCGATGACAGGTCACGCTCTAGGTGCTGCTGGCGTACACGAAGCTATTTACTCAACGCTAATGCTAGATAACGGCTTTATCGCTCCAAGCATTAACGTTTCGAACCTAGACGAAGCTGCTGCTGGCCTAGACATCGTAACTGAAGCTCGTGATCAAGAGCTAACTACAGTTATGTCTAACAGTTTTGGTTTCGGCGGTACGAACGCAACGCTAGTAATCAAAAAGTACCAAGCTTAACTTAAGCTTGAGTTACAGAGACAAGGTTAATCGTTAAAGGGTTGCGCTAGTGCCGATTCAACACGCACAGGTCACCCAGTAATAATGACCATCAGAACAAAGTTTTTAGACGCAGGTTGGTAAACGTGTTTTTTGAACATAGTTTTTAAATCTGGGTTTAGAGATTGAAAGGTTTCCAGAGCTTGACCAGTACTGACTTTGGTTAGTACTGGTTGAACAGACGCAAGACTCTGTCTCCTGGAGAGCGAGATAGGATCCTTTTGTTCTGGATGTTTGCCCGATTGTTTATTCAATCGGGCATTTTTCGTTTTAGCCGTTTGATCTTGGGTGTTCACTCTGGTTTCGGTTCTTGTCTGCCAAGGTTAGGTGATTCAGCCCTTTATTTATAATGTATTCCAATTGCTACTCGACACCGTGTGTGGAATTTTGCACAATCATTTCAATTCACATTTAGGTCGATAGACCCCAACAAAAGTACTCGCCAAATGAAAATCTTAATCGACGAAAATATGCCTTACGCTGAAGCGCTTTTTAGCCAGCTAGGGGAAGTGACAATGAAGTCTGGTCGCACATTAACAGCTGACGACCTAGTTGACGTAGACGCATTGATGATTCGCTCTGTTACCAAGGTAAACGAGTCATTGATCAGCAAAGCCAATAAGCTGAAGTTTGTTGGTACTGCGACGGCTGGCATGGATCACGTTGACCAAGAGTTGATGAAAGAGCGTGGTATTTTCTTTACTGCGGCACCTGGTTGTAACAAGGTGGGTGTTGCTGAGTACGCGTTCAGTGCGATGATGGTGCTTGCGCAGCAACAAGGCTTTTCTGTTTTTGATAAAACGGTTGGTATTATCGGCTGTGGTCAAGTGGGCAGTTACTTAGCGAAGTGCCTTGAAGGTATTGGTATCAAAGTTCTGCTGAACGACCCTCTAAAACAGCAAGAGGGTGATACTCGCGAATTTACTGAGTTAGAGACTTTGCTTGAACAATCAGACGTTATTACATTACACACGCCAATCACTAAGACGGGTGAGTATCCAACGCATCACTTGATCAGTGAGCAAGTGCTGAACAACTTACGTGCTGATCAAATCCTGATTAATGCAGCTCGCGGTCCTGTGGTTGATAACCAAGCGCTAAAAGCTCGCCTGCAAAAAACCGATGGTTTCACTGCAGTGCTTGATGTGTTTGAGTTTGAACCTGAAGTCGACTTTGAGCTTCTTCCGTTACTCGCTTTTGCAACGCCTCACGTAGCGGGCTACGGTTTAGAAGGTAAAGCGCGTGGTACCACGATGATCTTCAACAGTTATTGTGAATTTTTAGGTACTGAACAGCGTGCGTATGCAAGCGACTTATTGCCGACAGCGCCTGTACCTCAAATGAAATTAGATAGAGCTTGGGATGAAGCAACACTGCACAATTTGACTCAGTTGATCTATGATGTGCGCAAAGACGACGCCTTATTCCGTCGCAATATCGTTACGCCGGGTTCTTTTGACAAGATGCGTAAAGAATATTGGGACCGCAGAGAGTACAGTGCAGTCGAGTTAACGGGCGACGAATCTTGTAATTTAACGCCGTTATCTAAACTCGGTTTTATGGTAAAGCCAACTTTATAAAAGAGAGAAACAATGAGCCAAGAATTTAATATTGCTATTTTAGGTGCGACTGGTGCGGTTGGTGAAACCATTCTTGAAGTACTTAAAGAGCGTAAATTCCCTGTCGGTGAAATGCACTTACTAGCAAGTGAACGTAGTGAAGGCAAAACTTCCCGTTTTAACGGCAAAACAATACAAGTACAAAACGTAGAAGACTTCGATTGGTCTCAAGTACATATTGCGTTTTTCTCTGCAGGTAGCGAGCTTTCAGAGCGTTGGGCTCCAATTGCGGCTGATGAAGGTGTGGTTGTCATCGATAACACATCACGCTTCCGTTACGAATACGATGTTCCTCTGGTTGTGCCTGAAGTGAACCCTGAAGCGATTGCTGAGTTCCGTAACCGTAACATCATCGCGAACCCTAACTGCTCGACTATCCAAATGGTAGTAGCGCTAAAACCAATTCACGATGAAGTGGGCCTTGAGCGTATTAACGTTTCAACTTACCAATCTGTGTCTGGTGCAGGTAAGCCAGGTATCGATGAGCTAGCGGGTCAAACGGCTAAGCTTCTTAACGGTATGCCAGCTGAAAACTCAGCGTTCTCACAACAAATCGCTTTCAACTGTATTCCTCAAATCGATGAATTTACAGAGAACGGCTACACGCGTGAAGAGATGAAGATGGTTTGGGAAACTCAAAAAATCTTTGCTGACTCTTCAATCACAGTGAACCCGACTTGTGTCCGCGTACCAGTATTTTACGGTCACGCAGAATCTCTACACATTGAAACTCGCGCACCAATCGGTGCAGAGCAAGTGGTTCAGCTTCTAGAGAACACAGAAGGTGTTGAAGTATTCCAAGCGCTAGACTTCCCAACTCAAGTTCGTGATGCAGGTGGTAAAGACCACGTAATGGTTGGTCGTATTCGTAACGACATCAGCCATCACAGTGGCGTAAACATGTGGGTTGTCGCTGATAACGTTCGTAAAGGCGCAGCAACAAACGCAGTTCAAATCGCTGAAGTTCTGATTCGCGATTACTTCTAAGCTTTATTGCTTTGATAAAAAAGCCTCACTCTTTAGTGGGGCTTTTTTAATCGATTAAAAATATTGTTAGTCAAATTGTGTGAAATTGCTGCGAATATTGTTGCTGCAACACATTTTTTGTTTTCATCTCTATAGTTTTACGTCATTTATCCGATATATTTAATAGATCATCACTTTTCCGAATTTAAGCACCTAGCTGAGCCTTTTATGTTTCAAATTTTCAAGCCGTGGTTAATGCCTTTTGCCTTTATCATTGCGACTCAGATTTCCGTTGTTCGTGCAGATTCCATTCGAGTTGTAGGGCCTAATGGCCAGATACAATCAGCGCCTACGTTTTCAGAACCACTTCAAAGAGCGCAATCAAATAGCGCTGAGCCTTCACGTTTCTATGGTCCAACTCGCGGCTCAGAAACATTGTGGTCTATTGCCTCAAAGTTACGCCCTGATAACTCCGTTTCAGTCCAACAAACTCTGTTGGCTATTTATCGCTTAAACCCACAAGCGTTTGAAAACCAGAATATCCATAGCCTGCTGCCTGCGAGCAATCTACGCGTGCCTTCTTTAGAGCAAGCACGTGCAAGCTCGACGCAGCAAGCTATCAACATCATGAACTCACATCTTGCTAAGCTTGATGCTCCTGCAAGTAAGCCTGTCGCTTCAAAACCCAAAGCGCCGAGTTCTGATGCAAAAAATGTTACTCCTGCTAAGCAAGTAAGCACTACTGAAACTGCTAAAAAGCCATTGTCTCCAACTCAATCATCTCTAGCTCAATCTGCACCAACCCAAGAGATGAACAAGTTAGAGAAGCAGCTAGAGCTTTCAGAAACTGAACTGCTGTCACTTGAAGAGAAAAATCACCAACTTCGTTTGATGTTATCGAATGTTCAATCGGAAGTGGATGAGCTAAAAACAGAGCTCAGTGATGAAGACCGCATTCGTAGCGAAGTGGAAAAGCTGCTTGATGAAGAGCGCAGAAAGAACGCCGAAATTGAAAAGATGGCACCAAGTGTCATGGACGAACTGTTATCGAATGGTTGGTTAGTGGCGGCTCTTGCGATTATTCCAGGTCTGCTCATTGGTTTGATCGTTGTGATGCTGTTAGGCCGTCGTTCTAAAAATGATGAGCAACAGCAGACGACTCAAGAACAACCGCTCCAGCCAGAACCAAGTACCGTTGCACCTATTACATTGGGCGACGAGATGGACGACCTTAACGAGCTGTCTTTAGATGATGACTTGTTTGGTACGGAAGATGACGCCAACAAGCTGTTTGACGATCAAGCGCTAGCCGAAGAGGATGATGTCTTTGCTGGTTTAGATGAATCTGATCTCGATTTCAATCTAGATGGTGAAGACGATGACCCATTTGCTAGCATTGGCGAAAACGGTGATTTAGACACCAACTTCGACGATCTAGATTTAGACAGCAGCAACGGCATTAGTGTTAATGGCGAAGAGAAAGCGCTTGGCCTTGAAGAGATGGAACGTGCGCTAGACAAAACAGCGGAAAGCGTCGTCGATACTGATGATGTCGACTTTGATCTTTCTGATGATAACGCAATGTCTGCTGATGACATTGAAGCTTTACTATCTCAAGAGTCTGAAACTGAAGATCTCGGTTCCAACGAGCTAGACCAATCTTTATTAGATGATCTGTTTGCTCTTGATGACGAAGATGACGACAGCTTCGATATTGATGCTCTGATTTCGGAAGAGCAAAGTGATTCGCCTTCTAGCACTGAAACACCAGCAAGCGATGATTTTGACATCGATGCGCTTATCTCTGAGCAACAAAGTGAGACTAAGCCTGTTGATTTGAGCAATGACGATTTTGATATTGATGCTCTAATCTCTGAACAACAGTCCCCTGAGCCAGCTTCACCGACAGCGAATGATGATATTGATGACATCTTTGCCCAAGTTGCTGCTCAGAACGATCAAGCGAATGACCCTTTCAACCTCGATAGCGACGATGAGATTGCCACTAACCTAAACAGTGGTTTGGCGTCTGATGATGATATCGAAAACATTCTGTCTCAGTTCGATAAGCCCATCGTAAATGAAGAACCTCAAGACAGCGTTGATCTGCTTGATGAGCAACTGGCAGGCGATGACGTAGACCTAAGTAACTCGACAGACCTTCTTGATGAGATGCTAGGGGACGATTCGGATGATGAGCCTGAAAGCGAACCTCTTGGCTTTGATTCTCTGTCTGAGCTTGAAGAGCTTTCTGGTTTATCGACCGATGATGACCTCAACATCGCAGAAGACAGCACGGAAACCTTGGATGAATTAATAGGTGACTCTGACGACGATGATTTCGAACTCGACGCCGAAAGTACCGACTTATTGGATGATTTCCTTGATAGTGAATTGTCAGATGATGAGCTTTTAGCGGATGCATCAAAATCAGAATCTCTAGACCCATTTGATGACTTACTGACAAGTGGCATTGAAGACGAGCTTGAATCTGAAGATAAGACGTTTGATAAAGAGTTAGACGCAGCCTTTGGTTTGGACAACGCCAGTGAGGAGCCTGAAAAGGACTCAGACGTTGAGCTTACTCCGTTAACCTCTGAAGGTGAGCCTGAGCAAGATCCGGACATTAGTGAAACACTACAACCTGAAGTCGTTACTGATGAATCGTTAGATTCGGAACTGATTCAAGACAGCGCTGACGTTAAGCCAGAAAATGATGAAGCCTTTAATCGTGATGGTTTTATCGATGATTTGTTCGGTGTTGCACCAGCAACGGATGCTTTGCTTGATGACTCGCTAGAAACAACAGACGAAGCGTTGATTGATGAGTTAATGACTTCTGATGACAATGATTTGTTGTCAGCAATAGAAGAGCCTGTTGAACCATCAATTGAAAATACGGTTGAATCAGAGCAAGCGCCTCTTTCAAACAGCAACGAAGTATCAGCGCAAGAAACCGCATCATCGGTGGAGGATGATAAATTGGATATCGACTCGCTGTTATCTGAGAATTCTGATTTTGATAAACCAGATTTTGAAGAGCGAGTTCAAGAAGAAAGCGCACAACAAGAATCTGAGCCGAAAGGAACCGACGTCCAAGAACAGCGTGAAGACATTGCTGCTAGCTCTGAAGAGCAAGCTTCGCCATCCTCTTTAAATGATATCTCTGAAGATGATGAAGAGACGGTTGAAGACTGGCTAGCTGAGGCTATCGACGATGTAGAGTCGCCAGCTAACGTTACCTCTGATTTTGACTTTGAACCGAAAATCCAAGGTAGCGATCAGCTTGAAGATGTCGTTGAATCCTTGCCAGAGCCAGAGCCAGAGCCAGAGCCAGAGCCAGAGCCAGAGCCAGAGCCAGTTCGTGCTGCAAACATGCCAGAGGTCATTCCAAATGAATTTGGTGTGCCAGAAGACGATGATTGGCTGATTGAAGATGAGGCGTCTGAACCAGAAGCATTAGCGGAAACTGACGTAACACCAGAGCTAGTGACACCTGTCGCTGAACCGAAAGTTGAAGCTACACCACAAGCGGAAGTTCTAGGACAAGAAGGCGAAGAAGAATTCTCGTTTGATGACTTCGAATTGCCAGAGTTTAATGAAGAAGATGCACTAGCGGAAGCTGATGCTGAATCAACACCAGAACCAGTAACGCCAGCTATTGATGCTCAACCAAGTGTTGAGCCTCAAACTGAAGCCCAAGTTATAGCTCAGGCGCAAGACGACGAAGAGTTTTCGTTTGATGATTTCGACTTACCAGAGTTTAGTGAAGAAGACGCACTAGCGGAAGCTGATGCTGAATCAACAACAGAGCCAGCAACGCCTGCTATAGACTCTCAATCAAGTGTTGAATCGCAACCTACCGCTGAGCCTCAGTTAGATGCTGCACCACAAGTTGAAACTGCGAAACCAGAAAGCGAAGAAGAATTCTCGCTTGATGACTTCGAACTACCAGAGTTTGGTGAAGACGATGCGTTAGCGGAAGTGGTGAGTGAACCAGATGAAGCACAGTTAGAGCAAGACTTAGCGCCTGACACAGAGAAGTTCGAGTTCGATGACCTTGATCTT
The DNA here is from genome assembly GCF_041474095.1 of Vibrio sp. 10N.222.54.A3. Taxonomy (NCBI): domain Bacteria; kingdom Pseudomonadati; phylum Pseudomonadota; class Gammaproteobacteria; order Vibrionales; family Vibrionaceae; genus Vibrio; species Vibrio sp. 10N.222.54.A3. The sequence goes on along the minus strand of NZ_JBFRTN010000019.1, from coordinate 63,291 downwards.
CCGGAGTACGATGAAGAAAGCGCAAAAGCAGACTCTGTTTTAGATGATATTGAGCAAAGCAATGCCGAGCCGGTGGCGGAAGCCCAAGGCGTAGAGTTCGATGAGTTTGATTTACCGGAATATGGTGAAGATGAAGCCATCTCTGATGCGTTTGCTGAGAAGCCAACACCACTGACTTCTTTCAGCCCACAAGGCGAAGAGCAAGATGCGTTGCATGATCTGTTCTCAAATCCGCAGAGCTATAGTCAGGCTGATGATTTCTCGAATGCTGAAGACTCTGAACCGGCTGGTTTTGCACAGCCAGAACAATCACTGAGCGCGGCTTCAGAGCCAAACTCAACGCCTGCAGCGGTTCAAGACGAGCCACTAGAAGGCTTTGATGACTTTGATGAGACAGCATTAGCTGAGTTGCTTTCTGAAGATGTTCAAGACTCTGTCGACAACATGTTCGATAAGCCATTGGACGCAACTTCGATTGATAGCGCAGGGTTAGATATTGACGCCATGCTTGAAGTCGGCGGCGAAGACTGGAAAGGCTTTAACCTAGCGCCAGAACAACAATCGAGCATGCATAATGATGTGCCTGATGACCAACAAGAGATTTGGGCATCGGCTGAACAGCAAGCTGAACCGAAAATCAAAGAAGAGAATTGGGCTGAACAAGACAATCTAACCGAATCAGGCAACAGTCGTGATAAGCAGTACATGACGATTGATGAGCTAATGGCTCAAGTCGAGCAAGAAGGTGAAGAAGTCATTAATCCAGACGATGAAGAGCTTAAACTGGATGTGGGTCTTAACGAATTCCCTGATGTTATCGGTGATATTGGCAATTATGATGTCGACAGCAATGCAGAAGCTGCGGGTAAGCTTGATTTAGCCAAAATCTACATCGAGATGAGTGACTCGCAAGGGGCAATTAAGCTTCTAGAAGAGGCAATCGTTGACGGCAGCGATGATATTCGTCGAGAGGCAAAAAATCTTATCGATACGTTAAACGGTCGATAAATTTACAAATCAGAAAGGGTAGCGTTGGCTACCCTTTATTTTAAGGCGATACAGAGCGCTATCGTTTCATTTGGTTTTTCAACAGCATCGTCTCGGTCGATGCTGATTGTTTATTGAAGTTTTAGCCCCATCCTATTTGGGCTAGCACTGATTTCCGTATATAATTCTCGCCCATTTTCAAAGAGAACAAGAACATGAAAATTGCTTTAGGTATTGAATATAACGGTACCCACTACTTTGGTTGGCAGCGCCAACGAGACGTGAAAAGTGTCCAAGAAGAATTGGAAAAGGCTCTTTCAGTTGTCGCGAATCACCCTGTAGAAGTTATGTGCGCAGGTCGTACAGATGCCGGTGTTCACGGTACGGGACAAGTCGTTCACTTTGAAACTAATGTCGATCGTAAAATGGTGGCATGGACAATGGGCGCGAATGCCAACATGCCAAAAGATATTGCGGTTCGTTGGGCGACAGAAGTGAATGAGGATTTCCATGCTCGTTTCTCGGCTACTGCCCGCCGTTATCGCTACATTATCTTTAACCATGCACTACGCCCAGGCATTTTGAATTCAGGTGTGAGCCATTATCATGGTCATCTTGATGAGAAAAAAATGCATGAAGCGGGTCAGTACTTACTTGGTGAGAATGACTTCACTTCGTTCAGGGCAACACACTGTCAATCTCGTAGCCCATGGAGAAACATGATTCACTTGAACGTGACTCGTCATGGACACTACATTGTGATCGATATTAAAGCGAATGCGTTTGTTCACCACATGGTGAGGAATATTACGGGTAGCCTTATTGCCGTAGGTAAAGGTGAGCAGAAACCAGAGTGGATCCAGTGGCTTTTAGAAGCTAAAGATCGAAAAGTAGCCGGCGCAACTGCAAAAGCGGAAGGTTTGTATCTGGTGGATGTTGATTATCCTGAACATTTTGAGCTACCACGAGAGCCAATTGGTCCTCTATTTTTACCGGATAATTTGAACTAAATGTGAGACTTAGGTTCAAAAATTATTACGGTTTAGTGCGTAAGATAGTCCCAGGAAATAGGTACAACCAGTTTTTTATCTACAGTCGCTGTTTTATGTGCTTTAATTCCCACGCATAATTCCCAAATTTATTTCTTTCGCAATCAAGCGGAAGAATCGAAACAAAAAGGTCTTCCATGAGTTGGCTTGAAAAGATTTTAGAAAAAAGCAACATCGTAACATCTCGTAAAGCGTCTATCCCTGAGGGTGTTTGGACGAAATGTACTTCTTGTGAGCAGGTTCTGTACCATGCTGAACTAGAGCGTAACCTAGAAGTATGTCCAAAATGTGACCATCACATGCGCATGAAAGCACGTCGTCGTCTGGATACATTCCTAGACAAAGGTGAGCGTGTTGAACTAGGTGCTGATCTTGAGCCACAAGACAAGCTGAAGTTTAAAGACTCTAAGCGTTACAAAGAACGTATCTCTGCTGCTCAAAAGAACAGTGGTGAAACAGACGCATTAGTTGCAATGAAAGGCGAACTATTGGGTTTACCTATCGTAGCGTGTGCTTTTGAATTCTCATTCATGGGCGGCTCAATGGGTTCTGTTGTTGGTGCTCGTTTCGTGAAAGCGGTAGATGCTGCTATCGAGAACAACTGTGGTTTAGTGTGTTTCTCTGCAAGTGGTGGTGCTCGTATGCAAGAGGCATTGATGTCTCTAATGCAAATGGCGAAAACCAGTGCTGCGCTTGAGCGTTTATCTGCGAAAGGCCTACCGTTTGTTTCAGTTATGACTGATCCAACAATGGGTGGTGTTTCTGCAAGTTTGGCAATGCTTGGCGATATCAATATTGGTGAACCAAAAGCACTGATCGGTTTTGCTGGACGTCGTGTAATCGAACAAACGGTACGTGAAGACCTTCCTGAAGGTTTCCAACGCAGTGAGTTCCTACTAGACCACGGTGCTATCGACATGATTGTTGACCGTCGTGAGATGCGTCAGCGCGTTGCAAGCCTTGTTGCTAAAATGACCAACCAGCCTTCACCATTAGTAGTTTCTGTGAACGATTCACCGAATGAAGCTACTTATGAAGTACCAGAAGCGCCAGAAAAAGGGTAAAGTACCTTCTAACAAACCAACTTAATTATGGTTATGAGTTAGATGAGTCAACAACCTATTCCTCAAGCCACATCCTCTTTGGAGATGTGGCTTGATTATTTATCAAACATCCACACAAGCGCTATTGATCTTGGATTAGACCGAGTTCAGGCCGTCGCCTCTAAGGCAAACCTCACCAAGCCTGCTCAACATGTTATTACTGTTGCCGGAACCAATGGCAAAGGCTCAACATGTGCACTGATGGAAGCGATTCTATTGGACGCTGGTTACTCAGTTGGTGTCTACAGCTCTCCTCACTTAATTCGCTATAACGAACGTGTTCGTATCAACGGCCAAGATCTATCTGATGAAAAGATGGTTCAGTCTTTCGATTTCATTGAGAAAGAGCGTGGCGAAATCAGCCTGAGTTTTTTCGAATATGGCACTTTAGCGGCGTTACGTGCATTTCAAACTGAAGCGGTTGATGTTGTGCTTTTAGAAGTGGGTTTAGGCGGGCGTTTAGACGCGACCAATATCGTTGAGCATGATGTTTCTGTGATTACTAGTTTGGCTGTCGACCATGTTGACTGGCTAGGTGATGACATCAATGTGATTGGTTTTGAGAAAGCGGGCATTTATCGTAGCGGTAAACCCGCTATCTGTGGTCAACCCAAGCCACCGGCTACGGTTGCAGCGCACGCTGATGACATTAAGGCTGAGTTCTACCAAGTCGGTATTCAATACACTTATGATGTTGACGGTGATACGTGGAACTGGCGCAGTGGTGCATTCCAACTAGAATCACTACCTATTCCAAGCCTGCCGTTACCTAACGCTGCAACAGCGTTGATGGCATTGGGCACATCAGAGCTTAGTATTAGCGACGTGAACGTGGTTAACGGCATGAAGAATGCGCAGCTTCCAGGTCGTATGCAGCAAATTAGCGAACAACCCGTGATTGTGCTTGATGTGGCGCACAACCCGCATTCTGCTGAGTACTTTGCGCAGCAAGTCGCGAAGAAGTATGCAGGCAAAAATTTACACGTTGTAGTCGCCATGCTTCATGACAAAGATATCCCCGCGACATTGGAAGTATTAGCGCCAATCACAACTCATTGGTATCCAGCTTCATTGCAAGGGCCACGCGCAGCGACAGCTGCTGAATTGTGTCAAGGCCTACCCGAAGGCGTAGAGCAGCATTCAAACCCTGTCACAGCTTTTGAAGCGGCTTTAGCTTCTGTTAAAGGTGACGATGTTGTGTTGGTTGTCGGTTCTTTCCATACAGTGGGTGAAGTGTTGGAGCATTGGCAGAAAAAAGGAAACTAAATGGCAAGTAAATTCCAAAGCCGGTTAGTCGGCACCATCATTTTAGTGGCCATTGGCGTGATTGTATTGCCCGATGTACTAGATGGTAAGAAGCTCCACTACAAAGAAGAGTTTGCAAGCATTCCAATTAAGCCTGAGCTTGATAGTAATGTTGAAGTGTTTGAAGTACTCGATCCCGTTGAAGATCAGATAGCGCTACCGGATTCTCCGGTTGAGCAAGTGGTTGAAAGTGGTCGTACTGATAATTCAAACACGCAAACCGCGTCTTCTTCTAATGATAAAGAAGCAGACAAAGTGGCAGTTGTGGTTAAGCCGGTACCTGAAAAAAATGAATACCAAGACAGTGCTTGGATTATTCAATTGATGGCTTTGAAGAATGCTGACAACGCAAAAAACGTTGTTAAGGATCTGCAAAAGCGCGGTTATCAGGCTCACACCAAGCAAGAAAAAACTTTTACGCGAGTAATTATTGGCCCGGATGTCTCTAAATCCAAACTTGAGCGACAAATTAAGGAATTAGAAAAAATTACGGGTTCAAAAGGCCAGTTGCTCAAATTTAAACCGTTAAATCCATAAGAAAACGTTTGCGTCAGCATTTTTTCTGTTAAAATGCGCGCCAACTTAAGATGAAGAATTCATGAATTGGTTAGATTTTGTCATTTTAGGCGTGATCGGCTTCTCTGCCGTGATCAGTTTAGTTCGTGGTTTCGCTAAAGAAGCCTTGTCACTCGTTATTTGGTTTGGAGCATTTTTTATTGCTAGCCAGTACTACGCTAAATTAGCGATGTACTTCACCAATATCGAAGATGAGATGTTTCGAAACGGAACTGCGATAGCAGCATTGTTTGTTGCAACGTTAGTTGTGGGTGCCTTAGTTAACTATGTCATCGGTCAACTAGTTCAGAAAACAGGCCTGTCAGGTACAGACAGAATCCTCGGTGTCGTCTTTGGTGGCTTACGTGGTGTTCTGATTGTGTCAGCAGTGTTGTTTTTCATGGATGCGTTTACTGCATTCCCAAGTTCTGAGTGGTGGAAGAATTCGCAATTGGTTCCAGAATTTAGTCGAATCATTGCGCCGTTCTTCGAGCATTTACAAGCAACATCTAGTTTCTTATCTGGCGCGCTCTAGCGCCAGTTAATGTCGAAAAATCGAGGATTAGGACATGTGTGGTATTGTTGGAATCGTGGGTTCAACACCTGTAAACCAGTCTATTTATGACGCTTTAACGGTATTGCAGCATCGTGGCCAAGATGCCGCTGGTATTTGTACCATAGAAAGCAATCGTTTCCGTCTGCGTAAGGCGAACGGTTTAGTAAAAGATGTTTTTGAAGCAAAACACATGCAGCGCCTACAAGGTGAAGTTGGTATTGGCCATGTTCGTTATCCTACTGCGGGTAGTTCAAGTGCGTCTGAAGCTCAGCCTTTCTACGTAAACTCTCCTTTTGGCATTACGTTGGCGCACAACGGTAACCTGACGAACGCAAATGAAGTTCGTGAGAAGTTGTTCGAAAAAGACCGTCGTCATGTAAACACAACCTCTGACTCTGAAGTTCTACTGAACGTATTAGCTCATGAGATCGATACTGTTAAAGGTAACGTAACTTCAGATGACGTTTTCCGCGCTGTGGCAAATGTGCATCGTACAATTCGTGGTGCTTACGCCGTAACGGCGATGATCATCGGCCACGGTATGATCGCATTCCGTGACCCACATGGTATTCGTCCATTGTGTCTTGGTAAGCGTGAAGTTCAAGGTAAAACAGAGTACATGGTTGCGTCTGAATCGGTAGCACTCGATGCTGTTGGTTTCGACTTCATGCGCGACGTAGCACCAGGTGAAGCTATCTACGCAACGTTTGACGGTGAGCTTTTCACTAAGCAATGTGCAGACAACCCACAACTAAACCCATGTATCTTTGAGTTTGTATACTTTGCACGCCCAGATTCATTCATCGACAAAATCTCGGTTTACAGCGCACGCGTTGAGATGGGTGAGATGCTTGGTATGCGTATTAAAGAAGAGTACGCAGACTTAGACATTGATGTAGTTATTCCAATCCCTGAAACATCAAACGATATTGCGCTACGAATCGCTCAAGCGATCAATAAGCCATACCGTCAAGGTTTCGTGAAAAACCGCTATGTTGGCCGCACATTCATCATGCCAGGTCAGCAACAACGTAAGAAGTCGGTTCGCCGTAAGCTCAACGCAATTCGCTCTGAGTTTAAAGGTAAGAACGTTCTTCTGGTTGACGATTCTATCGTTCGCGGCACAACATCAGAGCAGATCATTGAGATGGCTCGTGATTCTGGCGCAAATAAGGTCTTCATGGTTTCAGCTGCTCCAGAGGTTCGCTTCCCTAACGTTTACGGCATTGATATGCCGAGCGCGACAGAGTTGATTGCTCATGGTCGTGATAACGAAACGATTTGTAAGCAGATTGGCGCAGACGCCTTGATTTTCCAAACGCTACCAGATCTGATTTCTGCAGTGGGCATGGGCAATCAAGACATCTCTCGTTTTGATACTTCTGTATTTAACGGCGAGTATGTAACGGGCGATATCGACCAAGTGTACCTAGATTTCCTAGACTCTTTGCGTAATGACGACTCAAAGGTTCAGCGTGAGATTCAACAAGATCTTGCTAACTTAGAGTTACACAACGAAGGCGCTTAACTAGCGTTTCGTTAGTCATACAGAGTTTCGCTAGCGATAGAGAAAATAAAAAACCAGAGCATCGGCTCTGGTTTTTTGTTTATAGAGAAGGGGATTGACCTTAATGAATGTGGTATGCGATCACAAAATCAATAAACAATCTCACTTTCTCTGGTAGATGGTCTTTGTGGTTATAAAGCATGTAAATATCACGAGGGTTAGCGCTCCAGTCTTCTAAGACTTGCACTAAGCTGCCATCTTCAATGTATTCACGAATCATCACGTCAGGCATCAGGGTGATACCTAGGCCTTCTGAGCACGCTTGTCTTACGACATTAAGCGCATTGGCGTTGAAACGGCCTTTCTCGCTATTCACCACCGTCTCTTCATTCGAATTACTCAGCTGCCACTTAATCAGCGGGTAGCCTTTGAGTAGCGAATGGTTCGCTAGCTCTTCAGCATGGCTTGGAGCTGGGTTCTTCGCTAAGTACTCAGGGCTCGCGATAAGAATATCTTTGACTTCACTGATTTTTCGAGCGATTAGGCTTGAATCACGCTGAGGGCCGACTCGGAAAATTACGTCCCACTCCGTTGGATCCAGCTGATCCGCTTGGTTGTTCATCATCAGCTCAATATTGATATCAGGGTATTGAATCATGAATTCACTGAACATTGGCATCATCATGCGCTTGGTCAGGTTTGAGGGTGCCGTAATACGAATCTTACCGGAAGCGCCTTTGCACACGTCAGTTAACTCTTCTGCAGTAGAAGAGAGACGTTGCAACAGCGGAGAGCATTCATTGAAGAAACGTTCGCCTGCCTCTGTTAAAGAAAGTTTACGCGCGTGTCTATTGAGAAGCCTAAGGTTCAAAGAATCTTCTAAGGCTTGGATGCGTCGTGTGATGGTCGCAACCGGAATCATAGTCTTGCGCGATGTTGCGGTGTAGCTCCCATTTTCAACGACGAGTCGAAAGAGGTTTAAATCATCTAATTTCATAAATCCAGACACATTTGTTTACAATCTCATCTAATTTATACGTAACAGTGAGATCAATGTTTGCGTTACGTCAACTCGTTGCACTATTTACAAGTATTCCAACCCTCGTCACGAATTACCAGTAAAGAGTGCAAATTTGTGTATTTAGCATTTTATTACTAAGTTTTATATTAGTTCTTAGAACAGATAACAATAATAATTCGACTTAGTTTTGTGAGGTTATAGATTATGTACAAAACTCACAGTCAGCCAGTAATGACCTCGGCTCAGGAAGTAATTAACCAAAAATGCGTGATGTTGGTTGATGATGATCCTATTTTTCGCCGTATAACCAGCGCGTACCTAGACAAGGTTGGTTATAAAGTGGTTGAGGCTGAAAATGGACTGGACGCTTTGCAGAAACTTAGAGACTCAGCGCCAGATTTAATTGTGTGTGACTTATCAATGCCAATACTTGATGGCATAGAGCTTGTGGAAGAGCTCAGTTTAGAGTACCCGTCACTGCCTATGATCGTTGTGTCTGGCACTGATGATATGTCTGACGTGGCGAAAGCCTTGCGATTTGGTATTAAAGACTTCTTGGCGAAGCCGTTAGAGGATCACCGTCACCTAGGAAGTGCGATTGCGAATACATTGACAGATTCGTTCGATAACATTTCAGACCAACGAGATTTTTCGAGCCAATGGTTCTGTGTGGATGATGGGGGAGAGATCCCTGAAGACCAAGAACTGCATTGGCACCTGAATTACCTTCAAGATAACCCAAGCGCAGCAAAAGACTTACTGCATGCGCTGCTTCCAGAGAAAGATACGCGACAAGGCTCATGGCGTTGCAGTTACCGGTTACTGCAATCAACAGAGATGATGCCACTTGTGTTTGACTATGCGTGGATGATGAACGGGCAGTTTGCTTTTTACCTCGTCGATTCATCGTCGTCTGATAATGGCGGCTCCGCGACAACATTGTTAGTGAGAGCGCTGTTCCACGATTACATAAGAAACAGAAAAGATTTTAATGTTGATCTCAAAGATATTGCTGAAATCTTAGAGAAGGGGATTCGTTGCTCTAAATGCTCCACCCCAGTGAATGCCTTGTTTGGTGTTGCTGACCTTGCCGAGGGAACCATCTCCATTTTGCCTGCGGGTCTAGACGGGCAATGGTCGAATGGTGAATTGAATCAATATATTGCAGCAGGTGAGCGCTTGGGTGAGAACTGCAAGAAGAACTTTATTACGCGGGACCTTCCGATCGAACAGGGCTGCCAACTGTCGTTGAGCCTACTTGGAGCGGCAAGTTTTAGTTTAGACATACACCAAGGGTCTACTGATTAACCCTATATTTCCTCGGTTTTTGTGAATAATTGATTAAGGTATAGTTGCGCAAATGGTGTGGCTATGCCTTTTTTGTTAAATGTCGATTTAGCAAAGCGGGTTTGGTTCGCCGGATACTTACCTTCACTAACAAAAACAAGAAGCAATCATGGCAGATAACAAAGACTTTCAAGACCCGTTTAATGTATTCTACTTTTTAGGATTTTTAGCCGCATTTTTAATGATTCCATTGCTACCAGCAACACTTACGTTGATCCGTGTATTCAATGGTTACGCAACATTCTAGTTAAGCTGTCGTCGCCGATTGGTGATAGCTAACTCAAGGAGGCCACAATTAGCGTTCGAGTTTTAAGCCTCAATATTGCTGGTGGCCTTTGTATATTTCTCGCAGTTCTAGGGATAGTTTTGCCCGTTCTGCCAACCACTCCTTTTCTCCTTCTTGCCAGCGCATGCTTCATGCGAAGCAATCCGCAAGTTCATAAATGGATGCATGAGCACAAAACGCTGGGTCCTTTGCTGAACAATTGGTATCAACACGGTGCCGTCACCAAACAAGTTAAAACGCGTGGCGTATTCTTTATCTTGTTGAGTTTTGCGTTATCCATCTACTTTGCCCCTATCATTTGGGTCAAGGCTTTCCTAATTTGTGTACTTGTTATTCTTCTCACATGGTTTATGCGACTTCCAACCCATGAGTTGGTTGCTGACAGCAAAGAAAATCACTACCATTAAGCCAGTGTGCCTGCTTGTATAGCGGGCGTTTATTATTTCAGCAATCAGAGTTATGACTCTCGTTGCAATGAATACCAATCGTACCTTTCCTTAATTCCGAGCGTTGATGTTTGATTCGTTAACGAGAGTTTGGAAAGCGGCCTAATGAAGTGCATAAGATTATGAACACAGAAAAAATCTCTCTGATCAAAGCAAGCATCAAAAGCATTCCTGATTACCCTAAAGCGGGTATTTTGTTCCGTGACGTAACAAGCTTGATGGAAGATCCAGTAGCTTACAAAGCGACTATCGACCTGCTAGCGGAAACATACAAGGACATGGGCTTTACTAAGATCGTTGGTACTGAAGCTCGTGGTTTCCTATTTGGTGCGCCTTTGGCACTTGAGCTAGGTGTTGGCTTCATTCCTGTTCGTAAGCCGGGCAAGCTGCCTCGTCAAACTGTGGCACAATCTTATGAGCTTGAGTACGGCACCGACACTCTAGAAATCCATACTGATGCTATCGTTGAAGGCGATAAAGTGTTGATGGTTGATGATTTGCTAGCAACGGGCGGTACGATTGAAGCAACAACAAAGTTGATTCGTCAGCTTGGTGGTGTGGTAGAACACGCTGCATTTGTTATTAACCTTCCAGAAATCGGTGGTGACAAGCGCTTACAAGGCTTAGGTCTAGAAGTGTTTAGCATCTGCGAATTCGACGGTCATTAATCCTTTTCGGAATTATTCATGAGCTATCTTGCGTTAGCGCGAAAATGGCGACCAACCAAATTCAAAGAAGTGGTTGGTCAAGCCCATGTTTTAACAGCATTAGAGAATGCCCTTAGCCAGAATAGGTTGCACCACGCATACCTGTTCAGCGGTACACGAGGTGTTGGTAAAACAACCATCGGTCGTTTGTTTGCTAAGGGACTCAACTGTGAAACAGGCATTACCTCAACACCTTGTGGTGAATGTGCAACCTGTAAAGAAATCGATGAAGGTCGCTTTGTTGACCTGCTCGAGATCGATGCGGCATCACGAACTAAGGTAGAAGATACCCGCGAGCTTCTGGACAATGTTCAGTACAAGCCTGCACGTGGTCGCTTCAAGGTTTACCTAATCGATGAAGTCCACATGCTTTCCAGGCACAGCTTTAACGCGCTTCTAAAGACCTTAGAAGAGCCGCCTGAGTATGTGAAATTCTTGCTCGCAACAACGGATCCACAGAAGCTTCCAGTAACGATCTTGTCGCGTTGTTTGCAGTTCCATCTTAAGCCGATCAGCGTTGATAATATTCACGAGCAGCTCGATCATATTCTTGAACAAGAAGATGTGACGTCTGAATCTCGTGCGCTTGGAATGATTGCTCATGCTGCTGATGGCAGTATGCGTGATGCGCTAAGCCTTACAGACCAAGCTATCGCATTGGGTAATGGCAATGTCGTAACAGATACTGTTGCTCACATGCTCGGAACACTGGATACCGACCAAGCTATCCACTTGCTTGAAGCGATTAGCAGTAAGCAGCCACAGCAAGCGATGGCGTGTATCCAAAGCCTTGCTGAGAACGGTGTTGAGTGGGATGGTTTGCTGAATCAGCTTGCGGCCCAACTGCATCGTCTTGCGATGTTCCAAGCTTTGCCATCTACATTAGATAAGGCACAGCCTGACGCTGAGAAGCTTGAACTACTGAGCAAAGCGCTTAGCCCACAAGACATTCAACTCTATTACCAGATCGTGTTGAAAGGTCGTGAAGACTTACCATTGTCGCCAACCGCTCGCGTTGGTATTGAGATGGTGGTTCTGCGTATGTTGGCATTCAGACCTGCTGAGCAAACTGTTGCTACGGCTATCTCGACTGAGTCGACTAGCCCAGCGCCTGCTCCTGCAGCTCAGAATCCGGTTCAGAACGTTGCTCAGTCAGTGAGTCAACCTGCGCCAATGGCAGCTCCGAGACAGCCTCAGATGCAACAACAGGCGCCTCAACAGCAAGCTATGCAGCAGCCACCCGTGCAACAGACTCCAGCACAGTATTCAGATTCGCAAGGTTACGCTGAACATTCAGGCAACCAAGGTTATCCTGAGCAGGATTACCCGCATAGCCAGTATGACGCGCCTCCTGCTTATGATGAGCGTCCAAGCTACGGTGCAGAGCAGCCTCAGCAGCAACAAACGAATTATCAAAACCAGAGTCCGGTTCAACAGCCAAGCGTTGCACCTTCTGCTCCGCAAGAGCAGCCAGCGCGTGCAACTTCGCCTGTGAGTGGTTTACGCCACCAATTACGTTCTCAACGTAGAGGCAGTTCGGCAACAGAAAACAAAGGCTCGGCGCCAAAAAAGGCTAAAGCGACACCAGCTAAAACTTCAGTTCTTGATCGAGTTGCTCAGCAACACGGTGGTTCTGAGCGGGTGTCGCCAGCTTCTTTATCAGCCTCTTCGACAGAAAATGTGACCAACGATAATGAACCTTATCGCTGGAAACCGTCTAAACCTGTAGTGAAAGAGGTGAGCAAAGAGCTTACACCTACTCAGATCAAACGTGCGTTGGAGCATATTAAGACACCAGAAATGGTCGATAAATTGCTTCAAGAGTCGATTGCTCAAGATGAATGGTCAGCCACGATTCAAAAGCTAGACACAGCCAAGCTTGTTGAACAGTTAGCATTGAACTCAGTGTTTGCTAAAAACGACACATCAATCACTTTAACGTTAAGAGCGAGCCAAGCTCACTTGAATACCGACCGCGCGCAGAGTGAGTTATTGCAGTCTCTCAATACTGTGCTTGGAGAAGAGTGTCATTTGAGTGTTGAAATCGGTGATGGTGGAGAAACGCCGCTAGAATTACGAGAACGATTGTATCAAGGTAAGTTGAAAGACGCGTTTACCGCTTTAGAAAACGATGCCAACGTACAGTTCATTGAAAGACGTTTTGCCGCTGAACTCGACAGAGACAGCGTTCGTCCTATCTAGAACGTTTTCTTGTTTAGTGACCGGCGTATCATCCCAGATAAGCAAATCTGAGAACTGAACATCGAGGGGTTGAATCACACTGTTTTAACCCCCATTTAAGCTCGTATAGCTTAATTAATTTTAATAAACCAATTAGACCAGAGAGTATTAACATGTTTGGTAAAGGCGGTATGGGCAACATGATGAAGCAAGCCCAGCAAATGCAAGAGCGCATGCAAAAGCTTCAAGAAGAAATCGCAAATATGGAAGTTACAGGTGAGTCAGGTGCTGGCCTTGTAAAAGTAACGATCACTGGTAGCCACAGCGTTCGCCGTGTTGATATCGATGAAAGCCTAATGGAAGACGATAAAGAGATGCTTGAAGATCTTATCGCTGCTGCTTTCAACGATGCGGCTCGTCGCGTTGAAGAAACTCAAAAAGAGAAAATGGCTAGCGTAACTGGCGGAATGCAACTTCCACCAGGTATGAAGATGCCTTTCTAAGTAACTTATTCTTAAAGGTTAATTCAGGTGGTGGTTTGTGTTGAACAGGCTATTACTTGAACATTAGAACGGTTAAATATGCGTACCAGTCATATGCTGGAGCATTTGATGGAGGCCTTACGTTGTCTACCTGGGGTTGGCCCCAAGTCGGCGCAGCGTATGGCCTTTCATTTGTTACAGCGCGATAGAAAAGGCGGCCTACAGTTGGCTGAAGCTCTTAGCCAAGCAATGACCGAAATTGGTCACTGTAATGAGTGCCGTACTTTTACTGAAGAAGATACTTGCCACATTTGTACCAATCCTAAACGTCAGGAAAATGGTCAAATCTGTGTAGTAGAGAGCCCTGCAGACATTGCAGCTATCGAAGCAACTGGCCAATATTCAGGTCGTTACTTTGTATTGATGGGTCATCTTTCACCACTTGATGGTATTGGTCCAAGCGACATCGGTCTCGATGTTTTGGACTACCGCCTGCGTCGTGGTGATATCTCGGAAGTAATCCTAGCGACTAACCCAACAGTTGAAGGGGAAGCGACAGCGCATTACATTGCTGAGCTATGTAATGCCCATGAAGTGAACGCAAGCCGTATCGCTCATGGTGTTCCCGTTGGTGGTGAGCTAGAGCTGGTGGATGGCACCACGCTTTCGCACTCCTTACTCGGTCGTCATAAGATCTAAAAAAGCCGCTTGGTGAAGCATCACTAAGCGGCTTTTTCTTTTATTGCTTTAGACGTTTTTCAGCGCTTAATCTGAACCTCTTACCGCTTTGTATATCATCGCGCCAATCACGGCACCAATAATCGGTGCAACCCAGAATAGCCACAATTGCGAAACGGCCCAATCACCGACAAATACAGCCACGCCGGTACTTCGAGCAGGGTTCACAGAGGTGTTGGTTACAGGAATACTGATAAGGTGAATCAAGGTCAAACAGAGACCAATCGCGATAGGTGCAAATCCAGCCGGTGCTTTCGAATCAGTCGCGCCCATAATCACGAATAGGAAAACCATGGTCATGACTACTTCACAAACGAGAGCCGCAGTGAGCGAGTAACCGCCCGGTGAGTGTTCACCATAACCATTGGAAGCAAAGCCAGAGGCAGCTGCATCAAAGCCAGCTTGGCCTGAAGCAATCACAAATAGCACGCCGCCCGCGATAATACCGCCAATCACTTGGGCAATAATATAAGGCGCAACATCCTTGCCATCAAAGCGACCACCACTCCATAGACCGATGGTGACAGCAGGGTTGAGGTGGCAACCGGATATATGACCAATAGCGAAAGCCATAGTGAGTACGGTTAAACCAAAGGCAAGGGAAACTCCGAGTAGACCAATTCCCACATCAGGGAAAGCCGCGGCTAAGACGGCACTACCACAACCGCCTAACACCAACCAAAACGTACCGAACATTTCTGCGATATACTTATTCATAACTATCCTTATTAATCTTTACCAGTATCAATAAGATAGTTTAGATTTCGCAGAAGTGTGAAATCTTGTGTATATAGTTGAAAGAAAGAACAGAGAATCTTATGTAATCACTTCGAACTCGCACTAAAGATCGTTAAGGTCAGTCGTATTCTATCGCTATTTTAGCAAGTAAGAGTGACCTGATAATTAGCCGTATTTGTGTCAGTATTCTTTTTATTTAAACTACGATGAGTTGATAAAAATTAAGTAAGTTCTACTTCTACCAACACCCCAAAGTGATCTGATACAACCGGATAAAAATCGTGATTAAAAATCACCTTATGCTGCTTTACCACTACAGGCTGATTACTAAGTACTAAATCAATGCGTAACGCTTGGCTATTTTGCTCCCAACCATCAATGTTTTTAATGACAGTGGTTCCATCATCTTTGATTTCAGCAACTTCATAACAATCCATCAAACCGCGTTGTAATACGTAATCATAGCCTTCATTACGTATATGGCTTGGGTTGTTGAAATCGCCTAATAGAAAGCTCAACTCTGTTGGTAAAGTTGCCTTGATTCGGTCGAACTGATCCTCAAATGAGTTCTCTGAGTCATTCCACCAGCCACAATGACAATTATAAAGATTAAAATCACCCTGTTGAGAGGTCACTTTAATACGCACTGCTCGCCGATGTTTCCAAAAGCTCACATCATAGTTATCACTTAAATCAATGACCTCATGTTCGACAATCGGTAGTCGCGTTAAAAATGAGAGCCCCTCTTGATATACTTCATAACTTTGATGAACGAAATCCCACGTAAGTTGGTAGTGATGACCGTATTCCATGAGTTTTTTCTGTAATAAATAACCATAGTTATTCGCCAACACAGTGTGATTGGTTAATATATTGGCATCAACGGCCGGGCTATCTTGATGTTGATTCACTTCCTGTAATGCAACCACATCGCACCCTTGCTCGATAATGGCTTGCGCGACCACATCTAACTTTTCTAGCTGTTTTTCTTCTTGCCAACTGTGGGTATTTAGTGTCATTAACTTCATTATTATTCACTTATTTATTCTAGTGAGATAAAACGCAGCGCACGGCTGCGTTTCTCGAGGTTATTTGATCTAAAAAGAATTACGCAGGTTGTGCTGAATATTTCTCTATTAACTTAGATTTAATAACATCCACCCCAGGGCCATAAATAACTTGTACACCCTGTTCTTTAATCACAGCACCAAGAGCCCCTGTCGGCTTCCATGACGCATATTCAGCAACCAACTTTGGATCATTAACTGTAATACGCAAGCGAGTCATACAAGCATCAATCTCAGCAATATTGGCACGGCCACCTAAATTCTGAATAATAATGTTCATCTTCTCATCTTCTGACATCGATTCTGAGCTTTCATCCAGGTAGTTACCCATACGACCCGGTGTTGGTAACTTCAATTTCACGATTAGGAAGCGGAACAATCCATAGTTAACCACAAAGAAAACAATAGAAACTAATGCAAAGCGAACCAGATCACCACCGATGCCCGCTGAAACCATCATAGGTATACGAGTGAGTAACTCAATCAAACCAAAGGCATGTACACGTAGGTCCATCACATCGACCAACGCAAATGCAACTCCTGTTAACACAGCATGTGCAACATACAAAACGGGAGCGATAAACATAAACATGAATTCAATAGGCTCAGTCACACCGGTTAATAACACAGCAAGACAGGCAGATAAGAACATTGGCTTATATTGTGCGCGCTTATCACTATCAACACAGTGATACATCGCAAGTCCAATACCAATCAATGAAGAGGCTGCGATAATAACTTGGCCTGCTTTAAAGCGTGCTGGGTGCACCGTATCTAACAGGTGTTGGTAAGTTGTCGGATCGCTTAATTTAAGATTATTTAAATCGCTGACCCAAGCAAGCCATAATGGATCTTGACCATAAACACTTGAGCCCGCATTCATCCCAGTCAAAAGCTCATAAGTACCACCCAACTCGGTGTAATTCATTGGAATAGTTAAAGTGTGGTGTAAACCAAATGGCAGTAATAAACGCTCTAACGTACCATACAAGAAAGGAGCAGTGATCGGCGCAGTGTCTTTAGAGGTAGCAATCCATTGACCAAAATCATTAAGCGCACCTTGAATTAAAGGCCATATTACAGATAAACCAAACGCAATAATCAGCGAATAGAAAATAACAACAAAAGGTACAAAACGCTTACCGTTGAAAAATGCTAATGCCTGAGGTAAGCGAGCGAAGTCATGATAGCGGTTAAATAAGTTGGCACCTAAATAGCCAGACATAATACCGATAAACACACCCATATTTAGGGCAGGAGCACCCAAAATATTCGTGAAGAATTGAGAGACAGGTAACTCAGAACCAAATAGGCTCATCACAACCGCTTCTGGGTCACTGAGCATAGCGTTATCCACGCCCAATATAACCCCAGTGATACGGTTGATTAAGATGAAGGCAATTAGCGCGGCAAATGCGCCACCTGCACGCTCTTTTGCCCATGAGCCACCAATCGCGACCGCAAATAATAGGTGAAGGTTAACAATGATCCCCCAACCTATGTTTTCCATTATAGCGCCTAGTGTTTCAATGGCACCAAACCCACCCGCATACATTGCGACCACTTTACCTAGTGATATCATGATACCAGCGGCAGGCATCACCGCGATAACAACGATAAGGGACTTCCCAAATCGTTGCCAAAAATCAAACGATAGTAACTTACTCATAAATAGTTCCTTGATTTAAATACAGGCTAACGTTATCAGCGCCTAGCCATAAATATAATTTAGTGCTTTCTTGCAAATATATACGCGGCATAAGCGGGGGCTATTTGCGTTGTTATAAAATCTGAGCGAACGTGTTCATTGTTAATATTCTGATTATCAAGCATTAACTCGCCTAATTGGGTGCAGTCGATATCAACAACGCTCTCTTGTGGACTTAAATTGGTAATAATGGTCCATGTCATATCTTGAGCAACACGTTGATAAACATAGATATTAGGATCGTTAGCTAGCAGTAATTGATAACGGCCAACCACTAAGCTTTCATGTGACTTGCGCAAAGCAATCAACTGCTTATAGAAACCTAAGATCGAATTTGGATCTTGCTGTTGTTGCTCAACATTGATATCTGCATACTGTTGATTCACCGAGAACCAAGGTTGCACCTCAGAAAAACCGGCAAAATCCTGGTCATTCCATTGCATTGGCAAGCGACTGTGGTCGCGGGATACTTGATTTAACAAGGCTAAGATATCGGCATCGCTCTGACCTTGTTGCGATAGCTTTTGAATTAAATTTCTCGCAGACACATCGTTAAATTCGTCAAGAGAAGTAAACTGATGATTTACCATACCAATCTCTTGGCCCTGATAAATAAATGGAGTTCCTTTCATCAAGAAATAACAACTCGCTAACGCGGTAGCACTGGCATACCTAGAGTTAGGATCGGCAAAAGTATCAATACTACGAGCTTGATCGTGGTTTTCTAAATAAAGCGCATTCCAGCC
This sequence comes from Vibrio sp. 10N.222.54.A3, assembly GCF_041474095.1. NCBI lineage: Bacteria > Pseudomonadati > Pseudomonadota > Gammaproteobacteria > Vibrionales > Vibrionaceae > Vibrio > Vibrio sp. 10N.222.54.A3. Next base: position 44,762 of record NZ_JBFRTN010000019.1, on the reverse strand, counting down.
TTTACCTTCTAAGGCATCTTGCCAACGCGATAAAATGCGTTTGAACGCCACGAGATCGAAATTCTCGTTGCTTTGTTCTTCCGACCATAGCTTCATGTGTTCAAACTGAAAAATCATGTTAAAAACACCACCTTGATCGTGCTCGGTCGCTTCAGCAACCCAAGGCAATGCGTTGTCGGCCGTCACCCCATTGGCCTCACCAACGGTCACGATATCAAAAGGCGAAAACGCCTGCTCTTTTAACTCATACAGATGTTTTTCAATCCCTGCCACATTCATATGATAATCGAATGAAGAGACATAGTTTTCACCCTTTGGATTGGGTAAAGAGGGTAAACCAGCTTGTTTTTGAATATGGCTAATTGCATCGACACGGAAACCATCAATACCTCGTTCCAACCACCAATGAATCATTTTAAATAGTGCTTGTTTAACTTCAGGGTTTTCCCAATTAAGATCTGGCTGTTTTTTAGAAAATAGGTGCAAATAATATTGTGCAGTTTTGTCATCATATTCCCATGCACTACCATGAAAAATACTTTCCCAGTTATTTGGTTCGCAAGTCGGCTTTTCAGCTGTAGGCTCACAACCATCACGCCAAATATACCAATCACGCTTAGGGCTATCTTTGTTATCTCGCGATTCGATGAACCATGGATGCTCATCGCTAGTGTGGTTTATCACTAAATCCATAATAATGCGAATGCCACGTTCATGAGCAGCAGTGATTAATTTATCCACATCCTCAAGGGTTCCAAAGTCAGGATGAATCGCTTGATAGTCACTGATATCGTAACCGTTATCATCATTCGGTGATGCGTAGAATGGGCAGATCCATATTAAATCAATGCCCAAATCAGCAAGATAATCTAGCTTAGCAATGATCCCATTGATGTCACCAATACCGTCCTGGTTTGTATCATAAAAACTACGGGGATAAATTTGGTAGGCAGTTGCTTTCTTCCACCACGCGAGTGGTTTTGAGTGTAGATTATTAGCGAGTGTCATCGGTTATACTATGTGTGTTATCGTTAACACATAGTGTTAAATGGAACCTATTTGGACTCAATACAATTTCAGAGAAACTGTGAACTTTCTCTCATTCTTATGTCGAATGTGCCTTCAACGGAACTGAAATCGCGCTTGAGCAATTTTTTGACAGCTTGGTAGCCCACTTGATAGTAGTTAAAAGCGACAGTAGTCAGGCTTGGGACTAACAAATCGCTGTAGTCATAGTCACCCATGCCTACAATCCATAAGTTATGACCAATCTTGAGTTGCTGTTCTTTGGCGCGACGATATAAACGAATCGCAATATTATCGGTGGCACAAAAGTAGACATGATTAGGCTGTAATTGAATTGCCTGGTAGCCGGCTTTGTCCTCCGAGTTGGCTAGAGCTTGTAGTGAAAAATTCAACTCAGGGACGGTGTCAGTAATGGTGGCTTGCATCAACTTAGTACGGCTGGAAAGCATACGCTCATCATAAATATAATGTACGGCTGCCAGCGGTGCCTGCTGTTGTTTTAACTGAGTGATGGTTTGGGAAACGAGTGCTTTAATTGCAGCATGGTCAGGGTAATATAAACAGCAATGGTGGGGGGTGTTTTTACCAATAAATAACACATTGTCTAAGGTTTGATAAAACGTCTCTTCGACACTGTGCTTTGAAGCAATAATAATAGTGCCCAATGCATTTAAGCCATTAAACTCTCTCACAGCTTGGCATTCTGACTCATGGTTAAACCCTGAGGCATGAAAAAGCATTCGTACTTGTGATTCATTGGCAGCCGCCAGTGCCCCTTTGATTACTAAACTGGTTGTATATGACTCAATGCGAGGAGCAACGAAACCAATAATATTAGATTGGCTACGAATGGAACGAGCAAATATATTAGGGGTATAATGATTTTCTTTGACGATAGCATCAATTTTAAGGCGATTTTCAGCTGAGACATAACCGTCATTAAAGTAACGTGACACGGTCATTGTTGAAATTCCAAGCTGTCTTGAAATCTCCGCCATGGTCATTTTTTTACTCATCACATTTTCCTTCCATAATGTATTATTGCCATATTATCCAATATATTGGCTGACAACAAAGTAAATAAAAACGCTACCTGATGATATACACATAGTACTTCAAGTTTATAAGATATTGTCCACTTCTTGACCTGAACTGAATACCCGTAGTTACGGCCTTGCTCGCTCAGGTCTTCAGTGCAACGACTGCTAATTTAAAAATGGGCAGGAGATATCACCGACGTAGCTACAAACAAATATTGGCTATAATTAGTTGCCATTATTGACCTTTATTCAAGGCAAGTTATTGGTTGGTTTATGGGTACGAGAATAAAGGCCTCATTGATCTGTGATGTCTTATCGATGGCTTTATTTCGCCGAGAGTTTCCTGAAACGGTTATTACTCATAGCGAGGTAGTCAGTATTGTTTGAAAGACTATTGAGGCCTCATAAGCACCTATAACCTAAAGCAAAGTATGAGTAGGAAAAGAAATTGCTGGGATATAGAAAAGGGCTAATACGCTTAGGTAATAGCTTCTAACTCGATCAGGTTATCAAGGGCTTCTTGGTCGGTTTTACCACAAATGACAGGGCAAGCTTTGAATTGGTGACATACCTTCGGGCGTGAAGGTTGACCAAATAATTTGCAGAGATCTTGCTCATTTAATTGGATGCAGCGTACCCCAGCAGGCTTACCATTAGGCATTCCAGGAATAGCAGATGTAATACTTGGAGCGATACAGCATGCTCCACAACCTAGGCGACATTCCATCAAATTAAACTCACTAAATAACAGGGTGCGCGATAGTAGCAAAAAATGATGAGAGTGACAGCTGTTGATTGAATCAAAGAATGAACAATTATTATCCTTGAACTTTTTATGGGCTAGCGGTATAACACGCACCCCAGTAAAAGAGTAAGAAGTAATCCTATGACGAATCCATTTTGGCAAGAAAAGACACTAGAACAGATGACCGAGAACGAGTGGGAATCACTTTGTGACGGTTGTGGTAAGTGCTGCCTGCATAAACTAATGGATGAAGATAGCGATGAAGTTTACTACACCAATGTGGCGTGTAGCTGGTTAAACGACAAAACATGTTCGTGTAAAGATTACCCGAACCGCTTCACTTCAGGTGAAGAGTGTTTGAAGCTGACTCGTGACAAGATCGATGAGTTTCACTGGCTACCAGACACTTGTGCTTACCGTCTTCTATCAGAATCTAAGCCGATCCCTGAATGGCACCCGTTGATCACCGGATCAAAAACAGAGATGCATGCAGCAGGTGAAAGCGTTCGTAACAAAGTGGTATACGAAATCGATGTTGTCGATTGGGAAGATCACATCTTGAACCACCCGAACCGCTAGTTAACGAAGACTAGTCAATCACCCGAATAAAAAAAGGCTCACATTTCTGTGAGCCTTTGTCGTATTTAGGAGGGTCCAAATCAATGGACTGTGTCATGGCTAATGTCAAGCAAGCGGTAAGTCTGCAACCACCTGATTGAACGTGATACGAGCATTCTGAGCTTGCTCAGATAACTCGATCTTTTTCGCTTGTGCGGCACTAAGATTACTCTCGGCCTGCTCAAGTGCTTGTTGTAGGTTCTCTGGTAACTCGTGAGTTTCCATTTGTGAACCTTGTTCTAACACATAAGCGCGAATTTCTTTCTTCACTGCGGCAAGTTCTGTGTAAGCAACACGCTCAAGTTCTGCGGCTTCTTGTGCTGCATCTCTTTCTTTCTCAAACTGAGCCAACGCCATACCTTCAGCAGACCAAGGGTCCATGTCTGGCAGTTCTTCGATGTTGATCGTTGGCTCGATATACGCATCTTGATGGCGTAGGTCGAGGTTAGTCGCACGAACCGCTGAAATCATCAGCATCACAGAGATAGCAAGCAGTGGTAAGCCACCAACAATCGCCGCCGTTTGTAGCGTACTTAGACCGCCTAAGAACATTAGAATCGTTGGTAAGAACGACAGAGTAAATGCCCAGAACATACGGTTCCAGCGCATTGGCTCTTCGGTCACGTTATTTTGTACAACAGACGCTAGGATGTATGAGATAGAGTCAAATGTTGTTGCCGTGAAAATGATACACAGCATTGTAAATACAGCGATAACCAGCGTGCTCATTGGCAATTGTGCAAGCATCGAGAAGATAGCTTTGGTTGCGCCTTCCGCATTCAAAATGGCAACGACATCTAGCTCACCAGAAAGCTGCAGTGATAGGCCGTAGTTACCTAAGATCATGAAGAACAGGAAACAACCTAGAGAACCAAAGAAGATCGACCCTGACACCATTTGTTTGATGGTTCTGCCGCGAGAGATACGCGCAACAAACAGACCCATACTCGGTGCAAATACTAGCCACCATGCCCAGTAGAAAATCGTCCAGTCTTGTGGGAAGTGAGTGTTTTCGAATGTACCGTAACCACCAAATGGTTCAGCCCACGTTGCCATCACGAAGAAGTTAGACAGTAGACGACCAATTGAGTCTAAGCCTGTTTCTAACATGAAGATTGTTGGACCCGCGATCAGAACGAAAGCCAGTAGACCCATCGCACCCCAGAAGTTGATGTTACTTAGGATCTTGATGCCTTTTTCCAATCCAGCATAAGATGAGTAAGCAAAAATCGCAGTACACACTAAAAGCACCATCACTTGCGTTAGGTTATTTTTAGGTAGACCAAATAGGTGATTTAGACCTTCAGTGATCAGAGGAGCGGCTAAACCTAATGTTGTTGCAGCGCCGCCTAATAGACCGAAAATGAATAGGATATCAACGATCTTTCCTGGTACGCCTTTACTACGGTGTTCACCAAGAACAGGCATTAATGCGCTTGAAATCTTTAGAACAGGTTGTTTACGTACGTAGAAGAAGTAAGCGATAGGAATTGCCGGGATTAGGTAGATAGACCATGCGATTGGTCCCCAGTGGAATAGGCCGTAGGTCGCAGCCCAGCGTACTGCTTCTTCACTGCCAGGTTCTAGTTGGAAAGGCGGTGATTGGTAGTAGTAAGCCCACTCAATACAGCCCCAATACAAGATACTTGCACCGATACCGCCACAAAATAGCATGGCAGCCCATGATGCAGTTTTAAACTCAGGCTCTTCATCAGCTTCGCCTAGTTTAATTTGTCCCATATCACTGAATACTACGTACACCATAAATGCACAGGCTGCGAGACCTAGAGCAAGATACAGGAATCCGAGTTGATCAGTCATGAATGTTTTCGCAACCGCAATCCAGTCTGCGCCCTGTGCAGGGAACAAAATGAGCGGGAAAACTATCGTGAGTAGGAGTGCTATAGCACCAAAAAAGGTTGGCTTATCGATAAGCTCAAAAGTGTTTTTCACGAGTATTATTCCATTAAAATGAGAGCGGAATTATGGAATGAACTCGTTTTTTAGACCTAATCGGGTCTATTGTCGTAACGATAAATCGCTTTTATTCTAGAGAATGCGATAGGTTGGCAAGGCTAAATGAGTGCGAGAAGAATACCGCCTACGGTTGCCGCTGCGGACAGGTATTGCCCCGCTGAATAAGAACCATCATCTTCTTCTTCAATCTTATCTGGGTGATCCATACCCAAGGCACCATGAGCGAATGACTCAACTTTATCGGTAACTGTCGCGTTTTCTGCTTCGACTTTCTTCGCTTCTTTATCAATTTCTTTTAGGGCAGATAAGAGTGCTTTGCCTTCATCAGAAAGCTTAACCGTATTTTGCTCAACCTTAAGCGGTGTAGGCTTTTCAGCTTCGTTAGCTGAACTCTTAGCGTTCATCTGCGAAGGCGAATACAGCTGAGTATTACTCGTTCCTACTGGCGTCATATAGCTCTCCTTACCTATCCTTAAATATAGTATCGGCAGAGGTGTGAAAAACTTGTGCAATTAATCATCGATAGTGATGTTTTTTATTCGCACATTACATTTTCGTCTGCTTGGTTAAATCGTCTATTTACTAAGCAAGTCTTGTGCCGATAAGAATGTTTGATTTTAGATAGAGTTAGGATGAATGACGGGAACGTGATCAAGTTGTGACGATGGGCTAATTATCTAGGATTAGCCCATCGACTCTTTAGCTTAGAAGAGTGGATCAACAGATCCTACTCACACTCTAGGCTAGCGCTACGTTTTGACAGATGCTTGTATGCCTTCATTCGGTTCTCTTTCTTTACAAAGCGAGCCGGCGGCGAAAGCACTTCAAGCTGATAATCACCGCTATCCGATGAGATCGCTTCAACCGGGCTGATGATGGCGATTTTTAAATCAGGGTTACGACGTAGAATTGATGCCGCCGTCCCTAAACCACCCTCGGTGTGGAACTTGCCAGCCACGTGAATCACTTGTTTATCAGGGTTTGATGCTAGGTAATCCACAATCGACTCAGCCATGGTTTCGTCCCAGGTAACCTGAGCGGCAAACTGCTTTTCTGTTTGCTCTGGCGTACCGTGATGCATAGAAGCCATGAACTTTTCTTTGTAAGGGCTATCGCCAGTATCCACTTCGGCAGCAATCCATTGGCGTTGCTCGGTCGATAATTGGTCTAGGTAAGGCAATCCTTTACGGCCAATACACTGCACGAATGGCTTTGGTGCATTTGCCGCAATAACATCGACGTCGTTGGCTTTTGCGAACTCAACTAACGCGCGGTAATCACTTTCGTAATTTGGCCAAGCTGCCGCTTGAGACATGAGAATTTGTTCGCCAATTTCGCCGTTTAAGTATTGGTCAAGTGTGGCTTGGTGCTCTCGAGTGAACTGTTCCATTGAAAGCGCAATGTTTGATGTTGCGTTGCGGCGCGCTTTTAAGAAGTCGGTTTGGAAGCGGTGAATGGCAGAATGCGTGTGCCATTCGCCAATTAGAACCACATCAGCGTCAATCAGCTGCTCGGGTAATGCATCGAGAGAAAGTGTTTCGCCTTGTGGAGAAGCGAACTGGTAGTCATAGAATGTGGAAACGGATTCCGTTTGAGCCACTTTTTGAGAAGTGTCTTTTGCAGGTTGACTAGCACAAGCCGTGAGAAGAGTAGCTAATCCGATAAGAATAATACGTTGCATGAAATGCCTCCTTGAAGAACACGCATACTAAAGGAGGCAAGATAAGATTTCAATGCAAACGATAATCAATATCAATTAAATTTGTTTGCGGTACACTCGCAGCATAAAGTCAGCTTCACAGTTGAATTGCTCTGCCTCGGTGAGTTGTAGTTTAAACTCTTCACTCGCCTTCCAAGCAAACGGCGTCATCTGTAGCAGGTCGAATGCATCTGACCCCGATAGTTCCATCATATAGTTTAGTTGCTCTTGATGCTCAAGCGTAAAACCTTCGATCACTTCTGGATCTTCGTCGTGCAAGCGAACGCCATCATAAATTGCATCACGCAGTTGATACAGGTGTCGGCTAGCTGGTGTCACGGTGATCACCACACCATTATCTTTGATGGTGCGTTGTAACTCTTCAGCCTTGCAAGGCGCGTAAATGCGTAGAATTCCGTCTAAGCTGTTTTCAGCAAAGGGTAGGCGATGGCTTGATGCAACTGAGAAGTCGACAGTAGGGTAGCGTTTAGCGGCGTATTTGATAGCAATCTTAGAAATGTCTAGGCCAAAAGTAGCCCCTTTCTTTTCTTGAAGATTCACAGCAATTTCGTTGGTGTAATAACCTTCGCCACAACCAATATCCAATAGGCTAGGCGTCTCTTCTGGTAGATAGCGAGAACACAACGTCACCACCGCTTGGCGCATTGGGTCATAGTGGTTACCTTCAAGGAAGCGACGACGTGCCTGCATCATCTCTTTGTTGTCACCTGGATCTTTTGAGCGTTTGTGGTGCGCAGGCATCAAATTGACGTAGCCTTCTTTCGCTAGGTCGAACTGATGGTTCTTTTCACACTTAAACGTACGATCGTTTTGAGATAAAGGTTGGTGACACAAAGGGCATTGGTAAGTCATGGAGACCTCTAAAGGAGAATAGACAGCGCAAGTGTAACGAGCTAAAACCAAAAAGTAAAAGAGCGACATAAAGCCGCTCAAAAATCGTTTTTTATAACTGTATTTATACGGTTATTGGGCACTAATCACAGTGATCAGTTGGTGGTTTTCACCCGGCCGGAGCGTTTTACCGGCTTCTAGGCTTGGTGCGTGCAGTGTTGATTCAACACATAGCATGGTTAGGTAACCGTCGTCTTGCATGTCGCCCATACTTGCAGCGCCTTCTGCCCACGGGTTCCACAGTACTGCAGAGTTATGACCGTGGTTTTCAACTGTTAGCGTGCGATCCAGCTTCTTGTCAGCAACAAAGATTTGCGCTTCTGGTTGCGTGTAAACGCGGTCAATCGTGTCGGTCAGTACCAGTTCAGATCCACCTTGGCAGATCTTGCCACCTTGCAGGCTATCAATGTACTCAGCACCCATACCAGTGGTGGTTGTGTTGTGGATATCGCCAACGTTTAGGTAAGTGTGTAGTGCACCAGAGAAAGTCCATGGCTGAGAATCAGTGTTCTTCACGTCCAGCGTTACTTTTAGTTGTTCGCCGATCTCAACATTCAAGCGAGCATCAAACTGATGAGGCCATACTGCTAGCGTCTCTTCGCTTGGCTTCAGACCTAAGCTAACAATCACGCCAGCTTCGCTTTCACGGTGTTCAACCAATTGCCATTCACTTGAACGGGCAAAACCATGTGCTGGTGCTGCAATGCGACCAAACCAAGGCCAACATACTGGAATACCACCACGCAGAGCCGTTTTACCATCGAACTTAGCTTGTTGGCTCATCCAAATTAGGTCTTCTTGACCTTGCGGTTGGAATGACACCACATGGCCGCCAAACAGTGAAATCGCTGCGTTTGCTTTATCGTGGATAACGCGAACCAGTTTTACACCTTCGTGTTCAACGATAGTGACGTTGTCAGAAAGTACCGCCAGTGCAGGTAGAGTAGATAAATCCATTACATGATCCTTCTAAGGAAATTGAATTCAAATGCTGACTAGAGTGATGCTTGTGTTTTCATGAGTAACAAGCAGAGTCAGTATTAGAATTGAATTTTGCGTTTGGGCTATCTTGATGAGCTTAGACAGACGCGGTTTAAAAGATAGCAGGCATTAAAAAGGCGACACTAAGGTCGCCTTTTTCAAAGTCTGCTCAAAACAGTCTTCGCTAATGCTTATCTAAAGCGATTTCTAAAAAGAAATTACTTAGAGATGTGAGCGATTAGGTCTAGAACTTTGTTTGAGTAACCGATTTCGTTGTCGTACCAAGATACAACTTTAACGAATTTGTCAGTTAGAGCAACACCAGCTTTAGCATCGAATACTGAAGTTTGAACTTCACCGATGAAATCTTGTGATACTACTTGGTCTTCAGTGTAACCAAGAACGCCAGCCATTTCGCCTTCAGAAGCTTCTTTCATTGCAGCACAAATTTCTTCGTAAGATGCAGCTTCTTTTAGGTTAACTGTTAGGTCAACTACAGATACGTTAGCAGTTGGTACACGGAAAGCCATACCAGTTAGAAGGCCGTTTAGTTCTGGAAGAACAACGCCTACAGCTTTAGCAGCACCAGTTGAAGATGGGATGATGTTTTGAGAAGCACCACGGCCACCGCGCCAGTCTTTAGCAGAAGGGCCATCTACAGTTTTTTGAGTTGCTGTAGTAGCGTGAACTGTAGTCATAAGACCAGACTCAATGCCCCACTTATCGTTAAGTACTTTAGCGATAGGTGCAAGACAGTTAGTAGTACAAGAAGCGTTAGAAACGATGTCTTGACCAGCGTAAGATGCTTGGTTAACGCCCATTACGAACATTGGAGTTGCATCTTTAGAAGGACCAGTAAGAACTACTTTCTTAGCGCCAGCAGTGATGTGCTTACGTGCAGTCTCGTCAGTTAGGAAAAGACCAGTTGCTTCAGCAACTACGTCTACGTCGATAGCATCCCACTTAAGGTCTTCTGGGTTACGCTCAGCTGTAACACGTACAGTTTTACCGTTAACGATTAGGTTACCGCCTTCAACTTCAACAGTACCGTTGAAACGGCCGTGAGTTGAGTCGTACTTAAGCATGTATGCCATGTACTCTACGTCGATTAGATCGTTAATACCTACTACTTCGATGTCTGCACGCTCTTGAGCTGCGCGGAATACGAAACGGCCGATACGGCCAAAACCGTTAATACCTACTTTGATAGTCATTGTAGTTGCTCCACAACTTAATTTCTGATTAAAGATAACTGGTAGTAAAATTACAGAATCCAGTATACATCTGCAATAGATAATCCGACTTAACTTGTTTAATGTCAAAAAAAAGCGACGCTTTTCTTAACAATTGGGTGTAAGTGATTGAAAATTGACCATTGCAAGTGGCTCTGTACCCTTCCAGTTGGGTAAAATACCCCTAAATGATGATTCACTTATGAGTGTATATGTACAATGTTTCCTGGTGAGAAAGTATGTGCTACAAAACGACTCATATGCAAGCCTTTATAGAAAAAAGTAAATATAATAACTGAGAATGTGGAGAGATATTAACGTGATTCAAAAGGGAGGAAATATGATAAAGCCTGATGAATACTGGCGTGAGCGCCTAACGGACGACGAATTTTCAGTGTGTCGTGAGCGTGGTACTGAAGCCCCATATAGCGGCAAGTTACTGCACAACCATAAGACTGGCGTCTATAGCTGCACATGCTGTGAAAGCCCTTTGTTTCTGTCGGATAACAAATATGACTCTGGGTGTGGTTGGCCAAGCTTTGATGCCCCAGTGAATGATGAAGCAGTACGTTATATAGAAGATCTAAGTCACGGAATGAAGCGTGTAGAGATCCGTTGTACCGCCTGTGATAGCCATTTAGGTCACGTTTTTCCAGATGGCCCGAAGACCACAGGTGAACGGTTCTGTGTTAATTCAGTGTCGTTAATTTTCAACAAAAATGACGAAAGTACGAAATAACTTGTAACTATTGTCTAATCCTTACAGGTCGCATTTGTCGATTTAGGAATGCTGAAACGCCCAAGATTTCAGATTTAACTCTAGTACAAATAAAAACAGCTACCAAAAAGGTAGCTGTTTTTATTTGAAAGCAGGTGAATAAGAAGCTTAAGTAAGAACACTATAAATGAAGCGATCAGTAACTCGGGACGATTGAAGGGCTGTAAATTCCATCCTCAATCGCTTCGACGATGTTATCTGCGTCTTTATTTAGCTTCTTATAGGTTGCCTTGTCGAAATGGTACAACACCGTGAGCTCGGCTTCAGAAGCAATCGGCACGTCAAAGTCTTTGGCAACCATTGCCCAAGCGTACGCTTTTTCCATATGTCCCAGGCTGTGGTTGATACTGGCCATCGACTTGAAGATTTCAGTGTTGGCTACCGAGCCATTAGAAAGCGTTAGCGCATTATTGAGTAGCTTAAGTGTCTTTATATGATTGCGGGTGGTATAGAAGGTTGCCAAGGCATATTGCATCTCAGCTGTGTTTAACGCTTCAGAGCCTTCTAGTTGTAGGAAACTGCGTCTGGCATTGGTGTCCCCAGTTTGCGACCACAAGAAGTAAAGCGTTTCCGGTGTATCAGATTTCGATAGCTCATCAACAATGCGCTCAGACTCTTCGATACTGTGCATTAAAGAGGTAAAGCGACGCTCTTGCAGCTTAGATTGATCGATCGTTTCGATCTGTGCCGCGAGCTCTAGGCACTTTTTGTAGGCAGTGACTAATTCGAATTCTTTAATTTTGTTGATTTCGGTGGGTTGCTTCTGAACTTCAAATCGATGCCAGATGAGGTCGGTACGTGCGACACGACATTGCCCATCGTTCATGTTCAATTGTTCACACTGAAGACCCGGATTGCTTTGGCACAGTTGATCGGTATTTTTGTTCCCTTCAAGACACCCAACCAGAGTGAAAGGCAATAGGCTAATCGCCAACCATTTCATAATTTTCATATTCCTTCACTTGTGATCAGATGCACTTATTATTGGTCAGGTTCTTGACTCAATTCTGTTACGGGTTATTTTCTGGTGAAAATTGTTAAAACTAAGGCTTTACCATGGATGCAGAACAACTTCTTAGCGCAATGACACCCGAGGTCTACGAACGTTTAACCTACGCAGTTGAAACGGGTAAATGGCCAGAAGGTACGGCGCTCTCAAAAGAACAGCGCGACTCGTGTATGCAAGCGGTTATGTTATACCAATCTAAACATAACTCTGAAGCTCAACATATGACAATTGCAGCTGGTGGTGAGATTAGCTTTAAATCTAAGTCTGAACTAAAGAAACAGTTTAAGTCAGATCAAGAAGACATTGTTAGGGTTAACCCGAATCATTAAGCTTAAATTACAACAAAGGGGTGGCAATGTGCCACCCCTTTTAGTTTAACTCGTTTATTTATAAGCAATAAAACGATTTAGTTCACGTTAAGCCGCCGTTACTTTCATAGAATAACTGGCTTTAACGTGAATCCTTGAACAGGTTATAAGCTCATCTCACCGCGCAATACTTGTTGCATCTGAGCCTTCACTTCTTCGTAGCCTAGGTTTTGGCTTAATAGATAATGCAACTTCGCCAGTGCCGCTTCTGGTGTCATATCGTAACCACTCACCACGCCCGCTTCTGCTAGTGCACAACCTGTCGCGTAACCACCCATGTTGACTTTACCAGCCAAACATTGAGTTAGGTTCACCACAATAACACCGCGCTCTGAGGCATCTTTCAGGTGCTGAAGCAGTTCTGGGTTTTGTGGTGCGTTACCCACACCGAAAGTAAGCAGAATCATCGCGTTAACAGGTTGTAATAGCGTGTTACGGATAACTTCGTGTGAGATGCCTGGGTACATTGTGATTACGCCGATAGGTTGCGGAGTAATGTTATGAACCTTGAAAGCACCTTTAGGTTGTTCGTTTACCTTTACGTTATTGCTAAGTTGGATATTGATACCCGCTTCTAGCAATGGATTCAGGTTTGGAGACGTAAACGCATTGAAGCCATCTGCGTGTGATTTTGTGCTGCGGTTACCACGCATCAACTTGTTGTTGAAGAACAGTGTCACTTCGTTGATAGGGTAGTTTGCGGCAATGTGTAGCGCATTCAGCAGGTTTGCTTGTCCGTCTGAACGAAGCTCTGCTAGTGGGATCTGAGAGCCCGTAACAATCACAGGTTTGCCGAGGTTTTCAAGCATGAAAGACAGTGCAGAGGCAGTGTAAGCCATAGTGTCTGTGCCATGCAGGATAACGAAACCATCGTACTTATCGTAGTTCGCGCGAATGTCATCAGCGATAGTCTGCCAATCAAGTGGCGTCATATCTGAAGAGTCCATTAATGGAGAGTATTCGTGAATGGTGTACTCAGGCATCTCTGGGCGATGGAATTCAGGCATGCCAGCTAGCTGCTTATCCATGAAACCTGCGACAGGAACATAGCCGTGGTCAATAGACTTCTGCATGCCAATTGTGCCGCCGGTGTACGCGATATAGATGTGTTTTCTTTCCATGGCGATTAATACTTAGTGTGATGTAGGGAACAGGGGGGCGATTATAGCGAATTATCATGCAATAAAAAGAGGCACCTCACACAGAGGTGCCTCTTGATAATAAAGCGTTGAGCTTATCTTATTGAACTTGGCAGTTTAAGCAGAAAGCGTATCGGCCTTGTGGGTCGTTAAAGTTGCCTAACAGCTGGCTATCTTGAGCTAACTGTTGAGTAACGGGCTGTAAACTGCTTGGAATCATTGACTGAATATCAAGGCCTATCGACATCTGAATTTGGTTCATAAATTCTTGAATAAATTGCTCAGTCGCCGAAAGTGGTTCTTCTACCCAGTAGATGTTGTAGCTTTCAAGCTCTGCAAGTGAAGCCGCAGCTGCAACCGCATCATCGAAATCACCAATCTCATCGACTAAGCCTTTCTGAATCGCATCTTGACCTGTCCAAACTCGACCTTGAGCAATCTTGTCGACAGCATCGACTTCCAGACCGCGATTTTCTCCAACTAGGCTGATGAATCGGCGGTATCCGTTTTCAATGCCCATTTGGAACGCGTCCTTCGCGCCATCGCTAAGTCCAGTTGTAATACCAAGACCAGAGAAAGGTGAGGTGCCAACGCCATCAGTGTAAACACCAATATCGTTCAACCCTTTTTCGAAGGTGGTGATAACACTGAAGATACCAATTGAACCCGTTAGTGTGGTTGGTTGAGCTAGGATCTTATCCGCACCCATCGAGATCCAGTAACCACCTGAAGCAGCAAGGCTCGACATCGACACAACAACCGGTTTACCCGCTTGCTTGATCGCTTCTATTTCATTACGGATAACTTCAGAAGCAAAGGCACTGCCACCTGGGCTATCGACACGAAGTACAACCGCTTTCACTTTATCGTCGTTACGTGCTTGGCGCAGTAGGGCTGCAGTGGTGTCTCCGCCAACGGTGCCACGCGGTTGCTTGCCATCCATAATTGCGCCGCTCGCTACAATCACGGCAACGTCGTGTGATTCACTAGTCATGTTTGGAAGCATGGTTGTACGGTATTCGTAGTAACCAAACGCGTTGTAGCTGTCTTGGCCGTCACTGCCGAAAACATCGGCAAGCTCTAGTCGAACTTGCTGGCGTGTCGCTAGCTCATCCACTAAGCCAAGTTTCTCGGCCAGTTTTGCAATGTCACCGTCCACAGACTCAAGTTCTTTCAAGAAGGTGTCCATGCTTGGGTTCAGTGTCTTAGCGTCTATTTGACGGTTGTTGCTGACGTCATCAACGTACGCACCCCATAGTTGGCTTAACCAACGAGAAGCGGACTCTTTCGCTGCGTCTGACATGTCATCACGAATGAAAGGCTCAATAGCTGACTTATAAGTGCCCACACGGAACACGTGCGTGTTTACGTCTAGTTTCTCTAACAACGTTTTGTAGTAAAGCGAGTAAGCGCTATAGCCTTTAAGAAGAACCCCACCATCTGGCGATAGGAAGACCTTAGTTGCGTAGCTGGCTAGGTAGTATTGGCTTTGGTTGTAAAAGTCACCCACCGCATAAATCGGTTTGCCTGTTGCTTTGAACTCATTCAATGCTTTAGCAATGTAGCGTAGCTTGGTCAGGTTGGTTTCTGGCAGCTCTTTGAGAGCTAAAACGATACCAGTAACCTTGTCATCGTCTTTTGCGTAGCGAATCGTTTCAACGATATCAAACAGGATGTTCTCTTTTGGAAGGTCTTTGCCAAGTAGTGAACCTGTGACCGAATCCATCGGATTGATATAGCGGCTTTGTTCCACAATAGGGCCAGACAGATTAAGCACTAAAGCCGAATCCTGAGGAACCGTCGGTTGAGCCGTATCTGAATGGAAGTACACAAAGTAGATGATGGCGATACTGAGTAAAAAGACTAGGTTAACCAGCGCAAGACGTACAAACGTAATGAGCTTCCAAATCCCTTTAAAGAACATGCCTATAAATTTGAATATTTTTTTCATTCTGTCTCCGCAGTGAGATCACGTCGCTTTAACAAGCCGTAGTACCATTAATCTCAATAATATGAACTGCTTAGTATCCTACGATAATTCCCAAGCTCAAACTACACCAAGAATTGTTAATCGATATATATTCTCATTAAGTGTAGTCAAATTAAGGGCTTCTGAACGATTAATACGTGCAGCATTATGATCGGTGTTACAAAAATGTAAACGGTTGTTTGAACTTTTGGTAATTGAACTATACTGTGGTCAGACCACAAGGATAAAATAATAGAAGTGATGTCTGCCATGTACCCACATTTACTTGAACCACTCGATCTTGGATTTACCCAGTTACGTAACCGTGTATTGATGGGATCAATGCATACAGGTTTAGAAGAAAATAAAGAAGGTCTCCACAAACTCGCCGCGTTTTATGAAGAGCGAGCAAAAGGAGGCGTTGGCCTTATTGTTACCGGTGGTTTCTCTCCTAATTTACGTGGCAGATTAACCCCATTTAGTGCTGAATTCAGTAAAGTAAAGCACGCTAAAGCGCACCAAGTTGTTACCGAAGCCGTCCACAAGCACGGCGGTAAAATTGCGCTTCAATTGTTGCATGCAGGTCGTTATGCGATGCACCCATTTGCGCAAAGTGCGTCTGGCATTAAAGCGCCTATCGCTAAGTTCGCTCCAAGTGAGATGAGCCCTCGTCAGATTAAAAAGACCATTGGTGCCTTTGCCAACAGTGCCGAACTCGCCCAAGTCGCGGGTTACGACGGCATTGAGATTATGGGATCTGAAGGTTACTTGATTAACCAATTCATCTGTAAACGTACCAATATGCGTTACGACGAATGGGGCGGTTCTTATGAGAAGCGCATGCGTTTCCCGCTGGAGATTGTTAAATCGATTCGCGAAGCAGTGGGTGACGACTTCATTATTATTTTCCGACTGTCGATGCTGGATTTGGTTGAGCAAGGCAGCACCTTTGAAGATGTTGTTCTTCTGGCTCAAAAGCTGGAAGAAGCCGGCGTTACCATTATCAATACCGGTATCGGTTGGCATGAAGCACGTGTTCCGACTATCGCGACGCAAGTACCACGAGGCGCATTCTCTTGGGTGACGGAAAAAGTGAAACCATACGTGTCGATCCCAGTGGTGACATGTAACCGAATTAATACGCCAGAAGAGGCCGAACGTATTCTTAGCTCTGGGCAGGCTGATATGGTGTCTATGGCGCGTCCATTCTTGGCAGACCCGGATTTTGTTAATAAAGCAGCTCAAGACCAAGCTCAGTTCATCAATACCTGTATCGGTTGTAACCAAGCTTGCCTTGATAACGTGTTTAAAGGTAAACGTGCGAGCTGTTTGGTGAACCCACGCGCTTGTTACGAGACTGAAATTGTTGTTCAGCCAGTGCAAGCGACTAAGACCATTGCGGTTGTCGGCGCAGGCCCAGCCGGTTTAGCCTGTGCAACGACTTTAGCTCAGCGTGGGCATAAGGTTGACTTGATTGAGAAAAATGACCGTATCGGCGGTCAGTTTAGATTGGCAATGCAGATTCCGGGTAAAGAAGAATTCAGAGAAACGATTCGCTACTTTGCTAACCAAATCGACGCATCAGGCGTGAACCTGAAACTGGATACTGAGGCAACGTTTGAGATGTTGTTGAAGTACGATGAAGTCGTGATGGCGGCTGGCGTAGAGCCAAGAAAGCTCGATATTGAGGGCATTGACCAAGAAAACGTGGTCGATTACCAAACCTTGATTCGTGAAAAGACACCAGTAGGCGAAAAGGTCGCGATTGTTGGTGCTGGTGGTATTGGTGTCGATGTGGCAACCATGCTGACAGAACCGACTTCACACAGCCTAGACGATTGGCTGCATGAGTGGGGCATCGATAAGAATATGGAACACCCAGGCGGACTTTACCCTTACCCTGATTCATTCAGCGATAAAACGGTGTGGGTGATGCAGCGTAAAGCGGGTCGTGTTGGTAAAGGTCCGGGCAAAACTACAGGCTGGATTCACAAACGCACACTAGAAAAACGCGGTGTTAATCTACTGGGTGGCGTGAGCTACAACAAGATTGATGACCAAGGTCTGCATATCAGCGTTGGTAAGAAAGAGCAGGTGCTGGATGCTGACTCGGTTATCGTATGTGCAGGTCAGGTGTCAGTTCGTCCATTCGAAGACATGTGGCAAGAGTTTGGTGGCAAACTGCATGTGATAGGCGGCGCCGATTACGCGGGTGAATTGGATGCAGTACGCGCAATTCGTCAAGGTGTTGAGCTAGCGATTAAGTTATAGAATCAGCTATCAAACTGTAATCTTATCAGTAGATATTGTTACTTAATTTGCTGAGTTAGATTTTGAACAAGGCTCCTAAGTCATAGATTTAGGAGCCTTTATTGTTTCTAATCTAGCCTAAATGGACAGCCGTTGAGATTTATTATCGTTTGTATTCTGTGCTAAAGTTCAAGTATACAAATAATAAAGAAATAGTAAGGACTTCAAATGGATGCTTTGGATCTATTGCTCAACAGACGCTCAATCGCAAAACTCTCTGATCCGGCACCTGAAGGTGTGGCGTTAGAAAACATCATCAAAGCAGGGCTGCGTGCTCCAGACCACGGTGCACTAACACCATGGCGCTTTGTTATCGCGCAAGGTTCAGGCCTACAAAAGCTTTCAGACATCTTGGTGCGCGCCGCTGAAGCGGATGACAGCGAAGAAGCGGTTATCGAGAAAGTAAAAAAAGCGCCGTTCCGAGCTCCGATGGTGATTACTGTGATTGCCAAAGTAACTGAGCACGAGAAAGTGCCTGCTATCGAACAACATCTGTCTGCGGGTTGTGCTGCACAGGCGATGCAAATGGCCGCAGTCGCACAAGGTTTCCAAGGCTTTTGGCGCTCAGGTAAATGGATGTTCCACCCAGAAGTACACCAAGCATTTGGCCTAGAAGGCGACGATGAAATTGTTGGCTTCCTATACCTAGGCACTCCAGGCTGTACACCAATGAAAGTGCCAGAGCGCGACTTCTCTAAGTTCGTTGAGTTTTTATAAAGAAAGCTGAAGCTTGAATAGTGGAATGCTAACTGTATAAACAACCAGTTTTTCTTGATTTATTAGAGCCACATTAGATAATGTGGCTCTAATTGTTTGTAGCATCTGGAAAAACATGTCTCGCCTTATTATTGCTGAAAAACCAAGCCTCGGCCGCGCGATCGCCGCTGCACTACCTAATCCACAAAAGAAAGACCAAGGGTTTATCAAATGTGGCAATGGGGATGTGGTGACTTGGTGTATTGGACATTTATTGGAGCAGGTTGAGCCAGATGCTTATGATGATCGTTATAAGAAGTGGAATTTAGCCGATCTTCCTATTCTGCCAGAGCAATGGCAACTAAGACCTCGTAAGACGTCAAGCAAACAGCTCACGGTGATCCGAAAGCTATTGAAGGACGCCACTCAAATTGTTCACGCCGGAGACCCGGATAGAGAAGGGCAGTTGCTGGTTGATGAAGTGATTGATTACTGCAAAGTCTCTAAGGCTAAGAAAGAGTCGATGGACAGGCTACTGATCAGCGACTTGAACTTACCTGCCGTAAAACGTGCACTTTCTCAAATGCGCAGCAACCGTGACTTTATTCCGCTTTCTATTTCCGCATTAGCGCGCTCTAGAGCCGATTGGCTGTATGGCATGAACATGACTCGTGCTTATACCTTACTCGGTCAAAAGGCTGGCTACCAAGGTGTGTTGTCGGTCGGGCGAGTACAAACGCCTGTACTTGGTTTGGTGGTAAGGCGCGATGAAGAGATCGAAAACTTTATTCCGAAAGATTACTTCACTTTGCACGCTTTGATCCCTTATCAAAATCACGGCCAGAGCTTTGATATTCGTGCGCGTTGGAAGCCAAGCGAAGCATGTAAACCATGGCAAGATGAAGAAGGGCGCGTGCTCAATCGAAAGCTGGTTGAGAATGTGGCTAACCGAATTGCGAATCAACCCGCGACGGTGACGGAATCAGAGCAAAAGCAAAGTAAACAAGCTGCGCCACTGCCTTACTCGCTGTCAGCTTTGCAGATTGATGCGTCTAAGCGTTTTGGTATGAGTGCTCAACAGGTGTTAGATACGTGTCAGTCATTGTACGAGAAACATAAACTCATCACTTACCCACGTTCTGACAGTCGCTATCTACCTAAAGATCACTACTCACAAAGAGAGTCGGTCGTGGATGCTATCGCTAACAATGCCAAAGAGCTGCAAAGTGGTGCTCAAGGCGCGGATCTTTCACTTAAATCAAAAGCATGGAACGACAGCAAGGTTGATGCTCACCACGCGATTATTCCTACTCCGAAGAAATCATCGGTGAATGGTTTGTCTGCTAATGAGATGAAGATCTATCAGCAAATCGCTCGCCAGTATCTAATGCAGTTTTACCCACCTGCGGTTTTTGCTGATGCTAAGCTGGTCTTTGATATTGCTGGTGGTGTGTTCATCGCAAAAGGGCGTCAGCTTATCAACCCGGGTTGGAAGGTGTTGATGGGCAAAACAGATACCGAAGAGAAAGGTGATGGCACGGATACGGTTCCTCCATTGGATAAAGGTACCGTGTTGACGTGTCGTGAAGGCGTGATTGGCGATAAGAAAACCGAACCACCAAAGCACTTCACGGAAGCTACATTGCTTCAAGCGATGACAGGTATCGCGCGTTTTGTTGCGAACAAAGACCTTAAAGCCATTTTGAAAGAGACCGATGGCCTTGGCACAGAAGCCACCCGTGCGGGTATTCTCGATACTTTATTCAAAAGGCAGCTGCTAACGCGCCAAGGTAAGAGTATTCACAGTAGCCCTGCGGGCAGAGGCTTGATTCATGCCTTACCTGAGGATTCTACCTTTCCAGACATGACAGCGCACTGGGAGCACCAGTTGCAAGGCATGGCAGAACGCAATCAAGCGTATCAACCTTTTATGCAAGCGCTGGAAAGCAAAATTGATGGTTTGATGGGCAAGGTAAAAACGGGAGTAGTTCCTGAATCACTTCGCCACCTTCCTAAAGTCGAAAGACCAGCGTTTAAACGTCGTAAAGGCGGTGGTGCAAAGAAGTCTTATGCCAAGACAGGTTCGTATGCTAAGAAAGGTACTTCCGCTAAAAAGAGCACCAAAAGCTAAGACTTATTGAGGTTAGGATTAACGACCGACTTTACGCCCACAACGTTTAAACAGTTGCTGCCAATAGTCAACATGGCGACGAGTGGATGATCGAAAAGCTTGATGTGCATCTTGGATGGGAAAGTAATAACTGTGCAGTTCAGGTTGCGCGTCAAACATTCCTAGTTGCGGGGCTATGTGCTGATAGTAGCCATCCAGTTGCGCCATGTAAGGCTGAACCTTACCTATGTATTGTTGCTCGAACACATTGTTGAGATAACGAAACTTGGTCGTGTCTCGTTGTTTACCACAGATGATATTGTCATCAAAAGTTGTCAGCTGTTTGGTGATGGTATCAAGCTCGGCTGAAGCTCGCGTGAGCGAGTAGTATAAATCCCCGAGCGTAGAGCTCTTCTCTAATACTTCTTGAACCTCAGTAGTCTTTCCCGAAACGAGCGGAACGTTTAACGCTTGATTGATATGTTGTAAGGCATCACTGGTTTGTCGTACCTGATCGCCGATATCAGCGTGTAACCACTGACTACCCCGCATTTGTGACTGCATCGCATCGCTGGCATAGATTAGATTCCACTGGTGCCGCGGAAACTGTGCGAGCTTCTGCTGCTCGATTTCTTTCAGTAGCTCTACGACCTCAGGGTCTAATTCGCTACCGGATAAGCATCTCCCGACACCTGCAAGTAGGGCGACTTGATAATCGTAATTACGAAACTCATCCGCGACTTTCCCAAGAACCGAATTTCTTTCTGCAATCAGATTGAACAATCCACACTGACGAAGCTGGTAACTGTCGATGAGACCGATAGAAAGCGAGGGCACGTCAAGCAGCAGTTCTCGTTTTCTCGGTAGGCTTTCAAATTCCCATTCCTCTTTTATCTCGTCAGCATCTTGTACTCTGGCTATCTTGGTTTGGTAGTCGTCGAATAAGTCACCAGGGCCATCACTAAAACAGCCAGCTAGCATCACCGTCAGACAAAACAGTGTTGAGTGCTTAACTAGGTTTGAGAGAGGGCTATAATTCATCTGCGGGTTACCAGTCTATTTTGCTGCCATCGAAATTGAAGAAGTGACCACTTACTTCGGTATTCGCGGACTCGATGACTTTTATAAGACCAGAAGCTGAGGTGTCGGTGTCGATCAAAGCATTAGGGCCGCCCATTTCGGTCTGTACCCAACCAGGATGCAGAGCTAACACCGTAACGCCGTTATCGGTTAAGTCGTTACTTAGGCTCTTCACAACGGAGTTTAGAGCGGCTTTAGATGAACGATAGATGTAGCCTCCGCCTGATGTGTTCTCGGACATGCTACCGACTCTGGAAGACAGGCAGGCGATCTTTTTGACGTCACTACTTTCTATAAGAGGTAATAGAGTCTCAACAAGCTTTAGTGGGGCAATGGTGTTGACTTCGAATACACGGCGCCACTCTTCGACATCAGTATTACCCAGACCATAACCTTTAGGACCATAGTAGCCAGCGTTGTTGATCAAGATATCAATCGACTCTATTTGCGAAGTGAGGTGGCTCACCGCTTGGTAATCAGTTATCTCTAATTGAATGCAGGTCAGGTTGCTATTGTGGTCTGCGAGTGAGAGCAGTTCTTTTGCTGAATTGTCATCACGATAAGTCGCGTACACCTTGTGATTACTTTCCAAGTATTGTCGAGTCAGGCTTAAGCCAATGCCGCGGTTCGCTCCAGTAATAAAAATAACGCTCATGGTGATTCCTTTTCAGTTCAATTAGTTAAGTTTGATGGCTTAACACGAGAAAATCAACGCTCCACCAACTGGCCATTAGCATTCCTACAAAAATCATTACTGCTGCCGCTGAGCCACAGATCACCCCAAAGATGAGTATTACGTTTTTCATTGTTGTCTCTTTTTGAAAATCAAGTTAATGATAACTATTATCATTAATTAAGGTTGTCGCCTAGGCTGAGACTGTTATGATTTTGAGAAAGATACGCAATTAACCTGATTATGATTCCTTTAATTTACCACCCAATCTATTCGCAGTTACCTTTACCAGAAGGTCACCGTTACCCGATTAACAAATATCAGTTGTTACACAGTGCTGTTGAGGCGTTAATGGATCGTGATCCTCTATGGAAGCGTCAGTTTGAAATCTTCCAACCAACGCCGGTTTCGGTTGAACAGGTAAAACAGGTTCACGATAGTGAGTATGTGGATTTGCTTGTTTCTGGTAATTTGCCCGCAGCAAAGATGAGACGTATCGGTTTCCCCTGGAGTGAACAACTTATTGAGAGAACACTCTACTCAAGTGGTGGAACCTGCTTGGCCGCTGAAATGGCAATAGAGAGTGGTTTAGCGATTCATTTGAGTGGTGGTTATCATCACGCACACCATGATTTTGGTAGCGGCTTTTGTTTGTTGAACGATCTGGTGTTAGCGGCAAAACATGCGCTGACCTTTGAACATATCGATAAAGTGCTGATCGTTGATAGCGACGTTCATCATGGTGATGGCACAGCAACTCTTTGCCAAGACAACGACGACATCATTACTCTGTCGTTCCACTGCGATAAAAACTTCCCTGCACGAAAGCCGCTATCCGATTTAGATGTGCCATTAAGTCGTGAAACAGAAGATGAAGAGTTCCTACGTTGTTTTGAACAAGTCACTAAGTTAGCGATTGCTCACCATCAACCTGATCTGATTATTTATGATGCGGGGATAGATATTCATCAAGACGATGAACTGGGTTATTTGAATGTCTCGACACAAGGGATATTTGAGCGCGACTGTTTCATGATTGAATTAGCGAAATCAGAGTCTATTCCGATGGCTTGCGTAGTCGGTGGCGGGTACCGCACTAAACACCAAGATCTGGTGCCGATTCACATGCAGCTGTTAAAAGCGGCTTATCATGTTTACGGTTAACCTCTCAAATTAGCGCCTGATAGCTCATTGAAATGATGGTGTGAAATAAGCGCATCCTGCACCATAAAAGACACGGTTGCACCATTTTGATTCATATAAAGTGCTTTTTTATTAATTAGTTACGTATTTGTGTGATTAATTGTGGTCTGTAAATTGCTTTACCCATGTGTCTATAAAAACACAAGGGATAAAAATGAACCTGACGGACAAGGAACGTAGTTGGCTTAATTGGTTTGGCGCAACAGGAAAACTGGCTATGCGCAGAGCTTGTTTCCTCAATAGAAGTAGGACGGAAGAGCTTGAACAAGCTTTTGAAAGTATTGCTCACACGCGAGTTCAACTTCTTCATAATTGGGTCAAGAATCAATGGGATTTTTTAGAAGACTCTGCGGTTTATTTAGCTAGTCGCACGGAAGAACAAGCTCAGGGGACGTTATCTAGCCTTCTTAAACGCAGTACGGATTTTTCTGAGTTGGCGATCGTCGATGCTAAGGGGATAGCACAAGCATCGAGTTATCATGAGCATGTAGGGGTTAACCTTGGAGACAAGAAGGCTTTAGTTGAAGGGGCTTCAAAGCGTTATCTGCATGGGCCGTATATGGATCAGCGCACGTTGAACGTAGGGGCTTCGAGTTCATCGTTTCATGACCAAGTAACGCTGATGTTTTATGTCCCCTTTTCTCGGGATGAAGGGGCGCCGCAATTCCTATGTGGTCGTGTTCCAAATGATGTTATTGGTGACATTATTCAAAGAGAAGCGGGGCATATTTATAGCGAGTCGGGTGATAACTATATCTTTATGGTCGACTCCATTCATGATCCTCATACTCAGCCGGGTGTTGCGCTCTCTCGTTCTCGCTTTGAAGATAATACCTTTTCACACGGCGAGAACTTAAAGCAAGGGATTCATACTGATTGGGGAACGGTTAAGATCCAGCACCACACCGAATTTGAGATTCGCTTTACAGACCCAGCCACTAATCAGCTTCACCCAGGCGTAAGAGAAACCATTAAAAATGGCAATAACTTGTTTATTGGTTATCCGGGGTATTCTGACTATCGCCACATACCCGTTATTGGCAAAGGTATCACTTTTCAATTGGATGGTTCACCAGATACCTTTGGCATGATGTGTGAGTCCGATTTAGAAGAGGTCTACAGAGACCGAAGTCTAAGTTATACCTTATCTAAGCACTTTATCAGCTGCATGCTACTGCCTCTATTTGTTCCATTACTGTTTGCCAACCTTTATACACTCACACCTTTTATGCAGAGTGGCATTATGTTCGCTTGCGCGTTGCTTTCATTGGGCTTATTCCGTTTAGTTAGCGCCAAACCACTAGCGAAGAAGATCCATGAAATGACCGGGGTAATGCAGACCTTAGCTGAAGGTGATGGCAACTTAAGTCGGAGACTTGATCCCACCACATTCAGTCATAATGAACTTGGCAACTTAGGGCGCTGGACTAACAGTTTTATCGACAATTTAGATAACACGGTGAGTGAGTTGATCCATGCGAGTCACG
This sequence comes from Vibrio sp. 10N.222.54.A3, assembly GCF_041474095.1. Classification (NCBI taxonomy): domain Bacteria; kingdom Pseudomonadati; phylum Pseudomonadota; class Gammaproteobacteria; order Vibrionales; family Vibrionaceae; genus Vibrio; species Vibrio sp. 10N.222.54.A3. The sequence continues at coordinate 19,710 of NZ_JBFRTN010000019.1, read as the reverse complement.
AAGTTAGAGAGGTTTCGGAATCGATGTTTCGTCGCAGTGTCGTGATGAAGCAAACCAGTGATGATGCATCACAAGCGTTAAGCAATATGCTTCAGTTGAGTCAGTATCAACAGAGTGAAATTACTCATGCGAGTGTCTCAGCTACGCAAATGGACACGGTGATGAAGCAAGCCGTTCTGAGTGCGGAGAAGGAGTACAATCAGTCCGTCGAAGGCATGGAGATTGTTCGCAATATCGTAGAAAGCTCGGCGCATAGCGTGAATGAGGTGAATAATGAAATGACCAAGGTGTCTGACATTATAGATATCATTACTGACATTACCGCGCAGACTAACCTTTTGGCCTTGAATGCGGCCATTGAGTCGGCAAGAGCAGGTGAACACGGGAGAGGGTTCTCTGTCGTCGCTTCTGAAGTAAGAACTCTGGCTGACCGCACTTCACAAGCTGCTAACCATATTAGTGACCTAATGAAAGAGCTGCATAGTAAGTCTCGCAGTGCTGTTGAGTCTATGGAGCGAGGCGTTGAGAATGTGAGTAAAGGAAACTTAACAGTCGACTCAAATGCTCGCAGTGAGCAAATTCAAGCAGCGGTGAGCGATCTCTTTACCACGATGTCTAACCTAGATGAGAATAGTCAGAAAAATGGGCAAACGGCAGATAAAGCGCAACGTTCAATATCTGACTTACAACTGTCTACTAAGCAACTCGCACGTCGAGTTTCTTTGATGGGCAATGCATTGAGCCGCTTAGACCAATTGATCGGGCGTTTTGAAGTGAGCCGAAAGGTGGCGTAGTAGAAACTGCGTAAGTTCTTTACGCAAACGCCAGATACAAAAAAGCCGCTGATTTCTCAGCGGCTTTCTTTAATGTGGTGGAGGGATAGGGATTTGAACCCTAGAACCGCTATTAACGGTTGCCGGTTTTCAAGACCGGTGCTTTCGACCACTCAGCCATCCCTCCAATGGCGCGTATAATATAAGGGTGTCTTTCGCTTGTAAATACCCTTATTAACTGACTGCTTTTTTTATGAACGCTTTTTGGTATTTTTGTTCTGAATGATTATTTATTGTTCGGTTTATTAAGAAGCCGACAAAATCTAATATTCAATAAGCCAAGTATTCCCAACTTTTGTTATACGTGAAGTGTTTCTGTGCTATTAAAAAAGAAAGTATCTAATTGGCTTTCAGGTAAAGTTATGAGGGGAGTGGCTTAGGCGCATGAACTTTTAGTTTAGAACGGTGAGATCGGAATTTAAAACTAGGTATAAAGTGAATGGGTTTGAAACTGGGACTGTAGAGAGTTTTGTTAGATGAGCTTTATATTTTAAAAAGCTTCAGATGCAAAAAAGCCGCTGATTTCTCAGCGGCTTTCTTTAAAGTGGTGGAGGGATAGGGATTTGAACCCTAGAACCGCTATTAACGGTTGCCGGTTTTCAAGACCGGTGCTTTCGACCACTCAGCCATCCCTCCAGTGGCGTGAATAATATAAGGGGTGGAGGATCTTGTAAACCCTTAATTTTCATAATTTTGTTTTGTTGCTTGTTTTCTAATCATTCACGGCAATAAAAAAGGGAAGCCATTGGCTTCCCTTTGCTGTTTGCTGATTATTTAGTCATTTTTTGTGTAGAAACGCTGTAGCTCTGTCAGGCCTTGCATCAACACAGGTAAGCGAGGGCTTACGTTTTTCAGGCGCTTGTAATTTTGGTCGTACAATTTGTAGTTACCAAATTTATCCAACACCGTTGTTTGCTGGTCAGTAACAAGAGCAAGTTCACGAGAGTCGCCCGCGAGAATCCACTTTCTGTTACGTTCATTAAACAGGCTGCGACCACTACTGAAATCTGTTGGGTTCGAAGATACACCCAATAGCTCTTGCATCAGTGTTACTGACACGTCTAGATGACTAGAACGGTGGGTGTATTCAGAAGCAGACTTGCCAGGCCAGCTGATAAACAGTGGTACTTGTAACTGATAACGACTGTAGTTGGAGTTTGCACCCCAGCTGTTGGTTTTGGTTTCGTTAAACTCAGTACCGTGGTTAGAGGTAATGATAACCACCGTGTTATCGGCAAGCTCTAAGCGTTCCAGTTCAGCGTAGATAGTTGCTAGCTGAGCATCGGCCGCTGTCGCCGACTTTTGATAGTCTGCTGCAAAACGCTCTGCTGTCGTTAGCGTAGAGTCCGACTCTGAACTTGAATCGTAGCTGGCGAAGTTATCCAGTGTGGTTAATTCAATAAAGTTAAACCAAGGGCGTTTAGCTTGCGGTGATTGAATCCAGTTAGACCAAGCTTTTATGGCACTCTGGTCATCATAAGTTGCTTGCTCTGGCATCACATCACGGCCTCGGAAGATGATATCCGAGTAAAGTGCATCGCTAAAGTTGTCGCCACTGAAAGCAGCGAACTTGTAATCGTGATTCTCTAAAACATCGAGCAATACTGCGCTTGACCCCTGAGCTTCAATGCTGCTTGCGTAGCTGCTCGGTAGGCCGTAGAACAAGCCGAAAATACCAAACATATCGTTACTTGAACTGTAGTGGTTGGTGAAGTTGATCGACTGTTGTGCGTAGGCATAGCTGTTTGGCATCGCTGTCGCATTAAGTGCGTCAGAGCGAAGGTTGTTCACACTCACCATCAGGATATTAAGATCATCACTGCGGCGGTTGTATTGAATTTTTTCTAGCGGGTAGCTAACTAGGTTTACGTTCTCTTTGTTCGCTTCTAAACGCTCAAGGTACTCTTCACGGTCTAATAGGCCATGTTTTTCCATAAAGCTTTTCGCTGTCATTGGATAAGACAGTGGGAAGTTCGCTTTCTGGCTAGTAATTGGGTTATAGAAGTACGCATCAGCCCACATGTAGGTCAAGTGGCTGCTGATGAAACACAAGAAGAAGACGGCAGTAATCGGACGGCCAATGTGTTTATGAGACAGTTTACGCTGCTTACGCCAAACCCACTCAGACAGACCAAGCTGTAGTAAGAAGATAAATGGCATAACAATGAAGAGGTGCTGCAAATCAGACGTGAATGCAGATTCCTCTCCACTGAATAAAACCTCCCACACGACAGGCGTCAGGTGGAGGTTTATATTTTGATACGTTTGGGTATCAATCAGTAGGACAGTTAAACCTATGGTCGCGAAGATAACGGCAACCAAACGTAATAACTTCCTCGACGGAAGAATAAAAGTGAGCGGGAACAGCACTAATAGATAGAGCGCGAACACTAAAAAACCAAAATGACCAACCCACGATGCAGCCAAATAGAATTGGCCTAGCAAGGTTTCTGGCCAAGCAGATTGAGTAATATAACGAGTACCAATCAACATCGCAGCAATGATGTTGAAAAATGCAAACCAGTGACCCCAACCAACCAGTCGAGATACACGATCGCTATATGAGTTTGCGCTGTCTACCATTTATAATTCTTTTATCCGTCAATCAAATTTAGTGAGACTTTTTATCTTCAAGAGAAGAAATTAAAGCCTCGGCAAATTTTTCAGCAATTCCTTTGCGTTGTGAAGCAGCAACATTCTGATTTAAGACATTGGTTGCGATATTTCCAGCGATCATCAGTGAAAGTTCTGGCGAAGCTTTGTGCTTAGTTAGTACAGCACCTACTTCAGCTAGGATTTTTTCAACTTGATCATCTGTGTATTTAGATATAATCGGCATAAGGACTCTAATAATGATAGTAAAAGCGGCTTATGATAACCTACTATGCACGACAACTGAAACCTGAACGGTAATATTTTCACTATGAGCCTTCACCTTTCCAACGTAATTTTACACCAGCTGAGCAAGAACGATCAGGATGAGCTGATTGTTAACTATCGTGCTGAATCTCTAGAAAACGATGCTTCATCTGAAAGCCTAGTTGCTGAACTTCACCGTGTTTTTAATTCAAAAGCAGGCAAAGGGTTTGGTTCTTTCAAATCTGACAGCGAATTCCAGCAGTGGTTGCATCAACTTCGTGCTGGTGAGACAAACTTTTACGATTTTTCTCAAAAGAGTGCGCAACGTCTAAAAGACGAACTATCAAAGTACCCATTCGCTGACGAAGGTATCTTGGTAATGGCTGAATATCAGTCACTTGCAACAGATTACCTTTTCATTGGTTTATTGCCTTCAAACCAAAGCCTAAAGGTAACTGAAGGGCTTGATATTAGTGCGACTGACTACCTTGATATCTCAAAAATGGATATCGCGGCTCGTCTAGACCTTTCAACTTATGAGACTGATAAAGAATCAAACCGTTACTTAACTTACATTAAAGGACGTGTTGGCCGTAAAGTCGCGGATTTCTTCTTAGATTTCTTACAAGCTGAAGTTGGTTTGGATGCGAAACAGCAAAACCAAGTACTGATGCAAGCGGTAGAAGACTTCGTTTCTGACTCTAAATTAGAGAAAGAAGAAGCGATCAGCTACAAAAAGCAGGTTGCGGATTACTGTAACGAGCAGCTTAAAGCGGGCGATGAAGTACAAGTTCGTGAACTTTCTGGTGAGTTGCCAGCAAGCACAGATGGCACAAGCTTCTTTGACTATACTAGTGAGCAAGGCTACGAGTTAGAAGACAGCTTCCCAGCCGATCGCGCAACTATGCGTAAACTAACAAAATTTGTTGGTGCTGGTGGCGGTTTGAATGTTAGTTTTGATAGTCTGCTTCTAGGCGAACGTATCTTTTACGATCCGGAGACAGACACGCTAACGATTAAAGGCACTCCACCGAACTTACGTGACCAACTGACTCGCAATAAGTCATAGTCCGAAGTTAACGGATAAAAGCGGCAGCAGGACGTTGTCGCTTATTTTGTGCTTAATCTTTTAGCTACGGTCATGGCTTCAAGTTAACACGCACAAGGAATATAGATGGAACAATCAGTAGCAAAGCCCAAACGCTTTAAAAAACCAGCCACCTTTTTGGTTGTGCTCTTGGCTCTGTGGTTACTTCCTTCATTGGCTCTTCTTAATCTAAGCCGTTCCTACACCAATTCTCTAGCTCAAATCGAAGAGCTCGGTATTCGAGTCAACGAATTGAGGCAATCGCTTTATTTCTCAGAACCGCTTCGAGTCTCTCGTATCAATGATCTCGCACTCGATGCTCAGTTGGTTTATTCGATCCGACTGCAGATTGAATCTGATTTCCAACACGCCTTGTTTCGTCCTGATGTCAACCAACTGTTGTACGTAGCTGATCAGTTCCTAGAAAAGTTCGATGAGTTCATTCCAATAGAAAGCCAAGTTCAAGACATCGTTGATAACATTAAGATCTTGCGTGCTGATAAAGAGCTTTCCCCTCAGCTAAAACCGCTCCTCAACGAATTCGGTGTTGTGGTATTTGAAGCCATGTATTCTGAAAATCAAAGTTCGTCAGCGACTTATCGCGCCTTTGATTCCATTCTAGAAAAATCTTATTCCTTAGAAAACGAAGAACAAGATGCACTCCAACAACTACTGGCTGATGCGTCAGCATTGTTGAGTGATTATGCTCAGCTTAACTATTTGGTTGATAAGATTAAGAAAAACTCAGTAAATGAACAGATCATAAAACTCGAAGCTGAGTTCCATGATCGTCAATTCAACCTATTGTTGGTGATGCTAGGCTTAAGTTTGGTGGCGATGAGCGGGATAGTGTTTTGGGGCGTTAGGTCCACAAAAACGATGAAAGAAGCAGACCAAGAACTCAGCTCTGAACTAGAAATTAATTCAAGTAAGGAAGACGCTTCTTATAGCGATGTTGTTTCCTCAGCAGTGAAACAAGCAGATAGTGACGCTTATGTATCCGAGAACAGGCCAACGCGCCAGTCTTCCGACTCTCAACCTCCGCAGAGCGTTAACGTTACAAGCCAACCCGTTGTACCGCAATACTCTATTCAGCAAGTCCCTGAACAGGCGCCAGTAGTAGAGAAACACGTTGCCAGTGTGACAGATTCAAAGCCTGCGATTGATATCGAAGACATGTTAGAAACGCTCGATGGTGATGCTGAGTCTGTCGAACTCTTGCTTGGTGTGTTTGTACAAGACCACGCAGGTGACTACGAGAAGTTTAAGTCTTTGTTGACCAAAGATGAAACCTCCGCGGCTCGCATTGTACATAGCTTAAAAGGCGTGGCTGGCAGTATTAAAGCGTCTCGGTTAGCCATCATTGCCGCAACCATTGAAATGACAATGAAGCAGTCCAGAGCGATCAGTGAACATGATTTAGCTGAACTAGAGCAGGCTATAAAAGCCTCTGTGGATTCTGCTCATGAATATTTAGACAGTCAGCGTTAACTTTTACAGGATTTTTGACAATACTCTGACGAAGCGCTCATACAATCAGCGCCCTTAGTCTTTGTCAGAGGTTTATATGTTACGAGTTTCGAGTCGAAGTTGGATGGTGTTGGTGCTTAGCATTGTGCTAAGTGGTTGTTCTCTCTTAGAAGTTAAGTTAGATAGTCAAACGACGCCCCTCACTCAACAAGAGTTAAATGCTCGGCTCATGACGCGTGAATACGCCAAGATGTTTTTTACACGAGTAGAAGACTCGGCTGATTTAATCGCGCAATTTTATCCTGCTGATGACACTTTACATCAATCTTATGTGTTGCTTTGGAAGATCCATGCAGAGCAGGGATTACAACAAGCGGCTTACCAAACTTCCCCAATGTCTGCGTTAATTGACTCGTGGGTTTTCACTGCCCAAATGAATCAGTTTTATAGCCAAGGCGATGGCGCGGACCTATTCGCGACGGATGATGCGGTAGAGGCTGCTCGTTTTCTTGATCAAGAAGCCGAGAAGCTGGCAAAGGGTGTATTGAGCTCGAGTGATTTCAAAAACAGCAAAGCGTTCGTTGCGCAGTTTTCTGCTAGCCACCCATTTAAAGACCTCACATTCAGAAGCACACCTGCTTACCGTGAATGGCTAAATTACCTTGGTAAAGACGAATCGCAAATCGTTCAGAGCTTAGGCACCATGCCAGAAGCAATGAGTGACGCATCTGATCGTTTAAGCCTTATGGCTGACCAGACACCAAAACTGATGTCGTGGAAAGCGGAGTTGGTTGCATTGAATAGCTCACTAACGGGTGAAGACCTATCGATGACGCTGGAAAGCCTTCGTCAAACATCAGCAAGCATGCAAGACTTCATTGAGAACAATCCGGAGTACATGCAAACACTGGCTTCTATTATGTCGACAGAAATGCAACCATTGCTCAACGACCTCAGTGATAAAACCGACCAAAAATTAGCGATGCTGAGTGATGAACGTGTGGCATTAGAAAAAATGGTGACACGTGAGAGAGAAGCTCTAGTAGAGATGATTGCGAAAGAGCGCATCGAGATTGCCGGCATTGTGACTTCAGAAAGAGAACTGTTCACGCAAGACCTTGATCGCGTCTCTCAAGAGGTGGTGGTACTGGCGATTGATAAGCTAATGGAGTTAATCAAAGGTGTGATTATCTACTTCATCCTGTTTATCTTAGTAGTGTTCTTTGCACCGTTAGGCATCGGTTACTGGTTGGGTAAACGAACCGCCAATAAATAGATAAATAAGTAAATCAGCAGATCAAAAAAGAGCGCTCTAGGGCGCTCTTTTTGCATTTATCCATTAACGTTTTGAGTTACGTTCGAAAGCGTTAGCTCCTGAACTTAAGCTTGTTGCTTGCTTAACTCGGTCGCTTCTTCAGCTTCAAACGCTGGTGCTGTTGGTTCACACTTATCAACGAACCAACCCATGTAAGATGTCACGATAGTCACGATGATACAGATGAAGCTTAACCACATGAAGGGTGCGTAAGACAGCGTCGCAACACCAAGAATACTCGCCATGTAGATACCGTTATCACTCCAGGGAACCATACCCGACGTTAGCGTGCCACCAAACTCAGCATTACGAGATAGGTTCTTACGCTTGTAGCCTAAACGGTCGTAGTTTTTCGCACAGATTTTTGGCGTAAGGATTAACGATACGTACATTGCAGAACCGAACACGTTACCCATGAAGGCCGTACCAATTGTGCTCGTCGCTAGTGAGCCTGCGCTGTTTACGCGGCGCTCAAACACCTTAGCGATTGTCTCTAGTACGCCCACTTTATCCAGTAAGCCACCGAAACCTAGACCAAATACGATAACCGCAACTGAACCTAGCATTGAAGACATGCCGCCACGGTTAAGAATCGAATCAATAAACTCTACGCCAGATGAGATTGAGAACGGTGCCCAAGCAGTGTTGAATGCCGTTAGGAAGTCGATATCTTGGATCATGACTGCCCAGATAATACCCAGCAGAGAACCAAAACTGATGACCGGGAATGAAGGCATACGGAAAGCCAACAGACCAAGCACGATAAGTACCGGAACGAATGAGTAAGGCGTGATGTAGAACTGAACTTCCATCGCTTTGATGACAGAGTCTACTTGGCTCATGTCAACGTTGCCCGCGTAGTGGAAACCAAACGCAGTAAACATGATGCCTGTAATCACGTAGCTGATTAACGCAACTGGAAGCATGCCCTTGATGTGTTCAACCACTTCAACACCAGACATTGAAGAAGCCAGAATCACTGAATCAGAAAGAGGAGACATCTTGTCACCGAAGTAACAGCCTGACAGCACGGCACCTGCAGTAATCGGTGCTGGAACACCTAGGCCTTGGCCGATACCCATCATCGCGATACCTGCTGTACCCGCAGCACCCCAAGAAGTACCGGTCGCCAATGCAGTTAGAGAACAGATGATCATGGTCGCTAAAAGGAAGATAGAAGGGTGGATAGCTTTCAGACCATAGTAAATGATAGTAGGTACGATCCCGCCTGAGATCCAAGTACCAACAAGAGCGCCAACGGCTAAAAGTATTAAAACCGCGCCTAAGCCATTGGATATTCCTTTGAGTGCTGCTTTTTCTAAGTCTTTGTATTGGTGTCCAAGACGAATACCAAGAACCATGATAATGAACCAGCCAATATACAAGGCAAGTTGAATTGGAAGGTCAAGCTTTGCAGTAAAGGAAAAAGCAAGGGATAGAAATAGTCCTAACGCGATGAATACCTGCAATAGGTTCGGTAGGCGAGTTTTACTCTGCTTCATAAAAGCCTCTTGTGATTTCGAGCATTTATAGTGCTTCGTTATAGTGTGTGGTGCAAAACGGACACTACAGTAATTAGTTTATTATATCGAAAAAATACGCCCAAGTTGTGATATTTGACTGTTAACTCAATCAATTGTGGTTTCATAATCTAAATTTTTGTTACATTCATGATTGTTACATGTTGAAATCTGTCGCACGTTGTTTTCGTTTTGTAAGATAAAACTCTGATTAACCTTGGTTTAAAAGAGGGGTTTACTGTTTGTGATGAGCGTCGATTGAATCGACTTTGGCGATGTAAATGTTTGAATTTGACGATAATGGACGCTTAATCAATGAGGTGGAGATGGAATGTCGATACAGAGATAACTGCACGATTCATTACGTTCACTTAAAAGAAACGAAAAAGTTACACTTTTTGACAAAAAGCACTTGAGTTCTGTTTCTGAAAAACTTATAGATGGGGGAGAGCAATTTTTAATTTATACATGGAGAGTGAGCGATGAGAGTAGGTCTAGTTGGTTGGCGCGGTATGGTTGGTTCTGTACTGATGCAACGTATGGTTGAAGAGAAAGACTTCGACTTGATTGAGCCTGTTTATTACAGCACATCTCAGATTGGTATTCCTGCCCCTGTTTTAGGTGGTAAAGATGCGGGTCTACTTCAAGACGCTTTTGATATTGATAGCCTAAAACAGCTTGATGCTGTGATTACCTGTCAAGGCGGCGATTACACATCAAAAGTATACCCAGCACTGCGTCAAGCAGGTTGGAAAGGTTACTGGATTGATGCAGCATCTACTCTGCGTATGGATGCTGATTCAATCATCACTCTTGATCCTGTTAACTTGGCTCAAATCCAGCAAGGCATTCACAGCGGCACCAACACGTTCGTTGGCGGTAACTGTACTGTGAGCTTAATGCTTATGGCTCTAGGTGGTCTGTACGAGAAAGGCATGGTTGAGTGGATGAGTGCCATGACTTACCAAGCAGCTTCTGGTGCGGGTGCTAAGAACATGCGTGAGCTGATCTCACAAATGGGTGTGATCAACGACAGCGTAAGTTCTGAGTTAGCAAACCCTTCAAGCTCAATTCTTGATATCGATAAGAAAGTGGCTGATACGATTCGTTCATCTTCATTCCCAACAGACCAATTTGGTGCTCCGCTTGCAGGCTCACTGATTCCTTGGATCGATGTGAAGCGTGAAAACGGTCAGAGTAAAGAAGAGTGGAAAGCCGGTGTTGAAGCGAACAAGATTCTTGGTCTAGATGGTCAGCCAATCCCAATTGATGGTACTTGTGTACGAATCGGTGCAATGCGTTGTCACGCTCAAGCACTAACGATCAAGCTTAAGCAAGACGTGCCAATGGACGAGATCGAAGAGATCATCGCAACGCACAATGATTGGGTTAAAGTGATTCCTAATGACCGCGACATCACGGCACAGGAGCTAACACCAGCGAAAGTAACAGGCACAATGTCTGTACCTGTCGGTCGTCTGCGTAAGATGTCGATGGGTAACGACTTCCTAAACGCCTTCACGGTTGGTGACCAACTACTTTGGGGTGCTGCAGAACCACTACGTCGTACTCTGCGCATTATCCTTGCTGAGAAAGCGTAATAGGCAAGATTGCTTAAATTCTATTAGCTGATAAACCGAAAGGGTTGACGACAAACGTCAACCCTTTTTAGTTTATTGCTACCTCGTTATTCGGCCCTCGAAACTGCCCTTAAATCTCTTCGCATCTCGCTACTCGAATCTCGTGTCTGCTTTTATTTCTCGTCGGTGACGACACGCTTGTCTGGATCCGCTAATTCGCTAGCACAGTGCTTGCAATACATGGCGTCTGAATCATGACCCGCTCGGTTACAGTTCGGGCACTTAACCAACTCTTTGTGCGAGTTCATCTCATTACTGAGTTCTGCAGTAATGATCCCGGTTGGCACTGCTAAGATAGAGTAACCCAATAGCATGGTCAGTGATGCTATGGCTTTACCAAGCGCGGTCTGCGGCACCATGTCACCATAACCTACCGTAGTGATAGTCACGATGGCCCAATAGATACTGTGAGGAATACTGGTGAAGCCATTGTCAGGACCTTCAATAACAAAGATCAAGGCGCCAAAGATAACCACCAAGATGCCGACGGTGCTAAAGAAGATCAGTATCTTTCGTCGTGCCATTAATAGTGAGCGCAACAGAATATTGGAATCTTGCAGGTAGCGAACCAGCTTTAGAATTCGGAAGATACGCATCACACGCAGCAGTCTCACCACACCCATAAATGAAGCGCCTGGGAAGATGATTGCTAGGTAGGTCGGAAGAATCGCCAATAGGTCAACGACACCATAAAAACTGGTGGCGTAAGATTTTGGCTTTGGGGAGCAATAGAGCCTTAACAAATACTCAAGAGTGAAGAGTGCAGTGAAGGTGTATTCGATATAACGCAGCTGTTGTGACCATTCGGTCATCACATTAGGGATGGATTCTAAGATCAGAACCAACAGCGAAGCCAAGATTGCAACGATCAGAGTTATATCAAATGCACGTCCGGCTGGCGTGTGAGTACCAAAGATAATGACGTACAAATGATGCTTGAGTGGCTTGCGTGACATAAGGAGAGGTTCGTCTTCTGTTAAATGCATTAACAGTCATTATACAAGCTTCATAATAACGAGGCGAGTGAAAGCCCAATTGCTTTACTCGCCTCATCTATATTTCAATATTGTTGCCCTTTATAGAGCAACCGAAATGTTGTTAAACGTTATGCCAAGCCTGGGAACAGATTACGTAGGCCATTGGCGATGAACTCGATGCCCAATGCGCCAAGAATCAGACCCATGATACGAGTGATCACGTTGATACCCGTTTGACCTAAAAAGCGAACGATAACCGGCGCTGAACGGAACAAAAGCCAAGAGCACGTTGCGAATGCGATGATGCTAATGCCGATGCCGACCGTATCAATAGCAGCAGGGTAGCGAGAACCATAAACAATGGTCGAGCTGATTGCACCTGGGCCTGCCATTAGCGGCATAGCAAGTGGAACAACGCCGATCTGCTCTTTGCTGATGTATTCAGACTTCTCTTGTTTGTTCTGCTTATCTTCACCGAGCTTACCGCTCATCATCGAAAATGCGATGCTCAATAACAGTAAGCCACCAGCAACGCGGAATGAATCCAACGAGATGCTAAACATATCAAGCAGCATTTGCCCTGCAACAAGTGACATAATCAAGATCACGGCAACAGCAATATTTGCTTGTAAGGCTGTCCTGTTCCTCTCTTCTGGCGGCATATGAGCAGTAAGAGAAACAAAAACAGGCATGATGCCGATTGGGTTTACGGCAGCAACAAGCCCAAGGAAGAATTGCATAAAAATTGCGAGTTCTAAGCCTTGCATGAGAGCGATCTCCAGTTAGCGTACTTAAGGTTGAAGGGTTGATCTGTGAATAGTTTAGGCGCGTAATGTAAGGGACAAACTCAATTTACGCGAATGAAAAAAACTAACTTGAAATGGGTGATTCTTTTTAGAAAAACTAATTGAATCTCACTTTTGTTTTAAGCCTGTTGCAAGCTAGTTGGTAGTGTTTCATTTTGTAATTTATTATTGAGTAACTGTTAACCGACGCACGAAATTAATAAAAATTATGTCAGAATCTAGCCCGTACAACGCTATGGATATACTCTCAGTAGCACGAATATAGCTGTATACATGTAATTTAACGGACTAAAAATGAAACTTTTTTACAGTTTATTACGCTATGTAGAAAAAAGTTGTCTGTTTGCTTGTTTTTTGCGCGAACGAAAAGTGTGAGTTTAATCTATACAAATCATGCTCTTAAGTTCATTTTTGCGATTGCCTTACTACTTTCTGGTTAATTCTTTTTGGGTAACTGATCTGGGTCAATTTTTTTCACACAGTGAAATAATATACTCAGCCCTGAAAGCAATTTACTAAGAACGCTGGTGTTTAAGGTTAACGGCAAGCAGCGAATTTAATAAAAAGTTTTTAATATTTATTATTTTAGGAGATCCACCATGCCTGTAACTAACTTAGCGGAACTTGATGCTCTAGTAGCTCGCGTTAAAGCAGCACAAGAAGAGTTTGCAACATTCTCTCAAGAGAAAGTAGACGCAATCTTCCGCGCAGCTTCTCTTGCTGCTAACCACGCTCGTATTCCACTTGCTCAACAAGCAGTTGCTGAATCTGGAATGGGTATTGTTGAAGATAAGGTTATCAAAAACCACTTTGCATCTGAATTTATCTACAACAAATACAAAGACGAAAAAACATGTGGCATCTTAGAAGAAGATGACAACCTAGGCACAATGACTATCGCTGAGCCTGTAGGTATCATCTGTGGTATCGTTCCAACAACGAACCCAACTTCTACAGCAATCTTCAAATCTCTAATTTCTCTTAAGACACGTAACGGCATCATCTTCTCGCCACACCCACGTGCAAAGAACTCAACTAACGACGCAGCGAAACTAGTTCTAGACGCAGCTGTTGCAGCTGGTGCTCCAAGAGACATCATCGGTTGGATCGACCAACCATCTGTAGAGCTTTCTAACGCGCTTATGAAGCACGACGGTATCGCACTTATCCTTGCTACTGGTGGTCCAGGCATGGTTAAAGCAGCATACTCTTCAGGTAAGCCTGCTATCGGTGTTGGTGCTGGTAACGTTCCTGTCGTTATCGATGAAACAGCTGACATCAAACGTGCTGTAGCATCTATCCTTATGTCTAAGACTTTCGATAACGGCGTAGTATGTGCTTCTGAGCAAGCTGCAATCGTAGTTAGCGAAGTATATGACGAAGTTAAAGAGCGTTTCGCTTCTCACAAAGCTCACGTTCTATCTAAAGCTGACGCTGATAAAGTACGTAAAGTTCTGCTTATCGACGGCAACCTAAACGCTAAAATCGTAGGTCAACCTGCTCCAGCAATCGCTGAAATGGCTGGTGTTAAAGTTCCTGCTGATACAAAAGTACTTGTAGGTGAAGGTCTTGGTAAAGTTTCTTACGATGACGAATTCGCTCACGAGAAACTATCTCCAACTCTAGGTCTATTCCGCGCAGATGACTTCGAAGACGCAGTTGCTCAAGCGGTAACTATGGTTGAAATCGGTGGTATCGGTCACACATCTGGTCTTTACACTAACCAAGATACTAACGCAGACCGCATCCGTTACTTCGGTGACAAGATGAAGACTGCTCGTATCCTAATCAACATCCCGACTACTCACGGTGGTATCGGTGACCTGTACAACTTCAACGTTGCACCTTCTCTAACTCTAGGTTGTGGTTCATGGGGTGGTAACTCTATCTCTGAGAACGTAGGTCCTAAGCACCTTATCAACAAGAAAACTGTAGCGAAGCGAGCTGAAAACATGTTGTGGCACAAACTACCTAAGTCTATCTACTTCCGTCGTGGTAGCCTTCCAATCGCAATGAGCGACCTAGAAGGTAAGAAACGCGCATTCCTAGTAACTGACCGTTTCCTATTCAACAACGGTTACGCAGATGACGTAGTTAGCTTGCTTAAAGCACAAGGCATCGAAGTTCAAACTTTCTTCGACGTAGAAGCGGATCCAACGCTATCTGTTGTTGAGAAAGGCGCTGAAGCAATGAAGAGCTTCCAACCTGACGTAATCCTTGCTCTAGGTGGCGGTTCTCCAATGGATGCTGCTAAGATCATGTGGGTTATGTACGAGCACCCAGAAACTCACTTCGAAGAACTAGCAATGCGCTTTATGGACATCCGTAAACGTATCTACAAGTTCCCTAAAATGGGTCAAAAAGCTGAGCTTGTATGTATCACTACAACTTCAGGTACAGGTTCAGAGGTTACTCCATTCGCTGTTGTTACTGACGACAAGACTGGTGCTAAATACCCACTAGCTGATTACGAAATCACGCCAAACATGGCTATCGTTGATGCGAACCTAGTAATGAACATGCCTAAGTCTCTAACAGCGTTCGGTGGTTACGATGCAGTAACTCACGCTCTTGAAGCTTACGTATCTGTTCTAGCGAACGAGTACTCAGACGGTCAAGCTCTTCAAGCTCTTAAGATGCTTAAAGAATACCTACCATCAAGCTACAAAAATGGTGCGGCTGACCCAATAGCTCGTGAGAAAGTACACAACGCAGCAACTATCGCTGGTGTAGCATTTGCGAACGCATTCCTAGGTGTGTGTCACTCAATGGCTCACAAAATTGGTGCTGAGTTCCACCTACCACACGGTCTTGCTAACGCACTACTTATCTCAAACGTTGTACGTTACAACGCGAACGATAACCCAACTAAGCAGACTGCATTCTCTCAGTACGACCGTCCACAAGCACGTCGTCGTTACGCTGAAGTTGCTGACCACCTAGGCCTAAGCCAAGCTGGTGACCGTACAGCTCAGAAGATTGAACGTCTACTGACTTGGTTAGAAGAGCTTAAAGTTGACCTAGACATCCCACTATCTATCCAAGCTGCGGGTGTTAACGAGTCTGACTTCATCGCTAAACTAGACGAGCTAGCTGTTGAAGCGTTCGATGACCAGTGTACAGGTGCTAACCCACGTTACCCTCTAATCACTGAGCTAAAAGAAGTTCTAACAACTTCTTACTTCGGCCAACCATACGTTGAAGGCGAAACTTTCGAAGGTACTACAGTTATCCTTAAGAAAGCAGACCAAAAGCCAGCTGAAGCGAAAGCGCCAAAAGCTAAAAAAGAAAAAGCTAACGCATAATAAGTAAGCATTAGTTTTGAGATAAGTTTTCGCTAGCACGATACTTATCTATCGGGAAAAGATGAAAGCCCCAGTCGAGAGACTGGGGCTTTTTTTATGTTTGGTTCGTTTGTAAAACGGATTGAGAGGCAATAGCTCTGCTACTTAATATGAGCTGAGCCAGTCATGTTCAATTGGAATAGGGAGTTAAACCTCTGCCGCGACAACTCGCCCACTGAAGTAGTCATTCGAGACAATGTATTCGGTTGTTCTGGTCAGCTCGTCTTGCAGCTGCGCCCAGTGACATCGGTTGAGCTTGCCATCGGAGTTATGAACGGCGGGAACAACGCCACCGACTCGAATGCCAAAGGGAGTCAGCTCTTTCGCCCAACTATGGGTAAAGCCAGTGATCATTGAGTTTGCGCTCTCTAAGCCAGACACATCGTGAAAGTCATCATGAGATATCACATTCACAATCACGCCTTCCTTATCTTCCTCTCGCAATCTCTCAGCACTGATTTGCCCAAATGCGAACAGGGTCGATGCCATCGATGAGAGATCATTAATAAAGCTGCTCACAGGCTGATCGCCAATTAGGCTAGGCATTGGGGAGCTTATCCAGTTATTGACCAGCACATCGGGTGTCGTGTTGAAGGTGGTTTGAATAAAATCATATACGCTGAGAATCGCTTGGCTGTCATTGCCTTTGAGCGTGTAGTGGTAAACAGAGTCAGAAAACCGGGCACACTGTAGATACGTCGCTTTAAGTGCTTCCGTGTCTTTATCACAAAGGATGACGGTGGCTCCAAGGTTAACAAAGTGGTTCGCAATCGCCCCCCCCAGTCGCGAGCCGGCAGATGTCACCAATATGATTGAGCTTTTTATTTCCATCCCAGTACCTAAACAAATCGTCCATGTCGGATAAGGATGGGTTAAAATTTGTACAACGGGTGTGAATTGGTTCAAACTAAGGTGTGCCAATTAATAAGTTTTTATGAAGTTAGTGGCACGTCACATTTTGTAGTAACTTCAAGCGGTAACCGACATCAGGTGTTTTTAGGTTGCCTAAGGCTAGTGGTTCATATCACTCGTGTGAATACTTTGAAGTGTGCGAGTTAGTCGAAGAAGAGCTATGGATAGACAGCGAAAAAGGGAAAGGTAGGCGACCGCTATACTTGAGCTTGAATTTGATACTGACGTTGCGCGGTGGTTAGCTCATTGTAGAGCGTGGCATGTGGCAAATCAGGTAAATGCTTGTTTGCGAGTTTGCGTCGGTCATGACCAGAAAGGTTTTGGTAAACCTCTTCGGGTAAGTCGGCTGTATCTTCAGGCATGAAGGCAAGCGCTTCAGGTTTCAAGTAATGGCTGAGCTTGGCGCTGGCAAGGCTAGCTTGATGAAAATGATTAGATTGCTGAGCTGAAATCTCATATGAAGACTGGTTTGAACGCAGTTGTTGAGGTTCTGCTATGCCAAATTGTTTGCGCAGGCGATCTTCATTTGTCTCTGTGATTTCAATGGTGTCAATTGGCGTGCAATCACGGACATCATTAGAAAACATAGATAACAGCAACGCGAAATCTGCACGGCGACCTTGCTCAACCGCTTGGCTGATCCCGATGCCGAACTTCAGTTCGTTGATGATTCCTGGTTTGTCTAAAGTATGTATTTGCATGTCGCCTCTCATTGGATACACCTTTAACGGCATGGAGTCGGCAAACTTTAGTGTTTAATTACAGGCAAATAGAGAATTTATGTAGGGTTGGGAAGAAGGCTATCAATAGTTCGAGAAATAAGCGCTATTGGCGGGTTTATTACGAAATGTTTAGATTTTGTGGAACACGACAGATACAAAAAAGCTCACGCCGAGGCATGAGCTTTCAATAGATAACTCGCTATAAATAGCGCAGCGTAAGCAATAATTACTTAGCTAGGTTCTCTTCTACGAAAGACCAGTTTACTAGGTTCCAGAATGCAGCCATGTAGTCAGGGCGAACATTGCGGAAATCGATGTAGTAAGCGTGTTCCCATAGGTCAACAGTTAGAAGTGGAGTAACACCTTCTTCTGTTAGAGGAGTAGCAGCGTTAGAAGTGTTAACGATGTCTAGAGAACCGTCAGCTTTCTTAACTAACCAAGTCCAAGAAGAACCGAAGTTGTTGATTGCTGAATCAGTGAATTTCGCTTTGAATTCTTCGAAAGAACCGAATGCAGCGTTGATAGCTTCTGCAACAGCGCCAGTTGGTTCGCCGCCCGCTTTAGGAGCAAGACAGTGCCAGTAGAACGTGTGGTTCCAGATTTGAGCAGCGTTATTGAAAACACCACCAGTAGAAGTCTTAACGATCTCTTCTAGTGTTTTGCCTTCAAACTCAGTACCTGGGATAAGGCCGTTTAGCTTAACAACGTAAGTGTTGTGGTGCTTACCGTGGTGGAAATCTAGCGTTTCTGCTGAGATGTGTGGTTCTAGCGCGTCTTTCGCGTAAGGAAGAGCCGGTAGTTCAAATGCCATTGCTCAATTCTCCATTGATATGAAAGAGTTAACTCTTTCGATTGCTTCCAGTGATATTATTATTCATGGCTCGCTATACTGCCAACCATGGTCAATTTGCTGACTTGCGATATAGTTTAGCAAGTTTTTACTTTATTAAAAGCTTATTTCATTACTTTTGTGTGAATTGTTAGCTTAGCTTGTTAACCGCTTTTTTTATATGGTTTTTATTCTTTTAGTTTGGGGTAGAATAAAGGCAATAAAAGCCGTAATCCATTAACGAGGAAGCAATGGAAACTATCGATAAAATCAAACAGCAAATTGAAGAAAACACTATTCTACTGTACATGAAAGGTTCTCCTAAGCTACCTAGCTGTGGTTTCTCTTCTCAAGCGTCTCAAGCTCTAATGGCATGTGGCGAAAAATTTGCTTACGTAGATATCCTACAAAACCCTGATATCCGTGCAGAGCTTCCTGCTTACGCACAGTGGCCAACTTTCCCACAACTTTGGGTTGAAGGTGAGCTAATCGGTGGTTGTGACATCATTCTTGAGATGTTCCAAAAAGGCGAACTTCAGCCAATCATCAAAGAAGCAGCGGCTAAAGTTGCTGGCGATGACGCTGAATAAGTTCTAGCCTTTGCGCTGAATAGTTAAAATGAGGGGCCTTAATCAGGCTCCTTTTTTGTTTGAATTGATCGAATCATTGACTCGATAAGGAATGAACAATGAACGTAAAACTTCATTATGTGCATGATCCAATGTGCAGCTGGTGTTGGGGTTACAAGCCAACACTTGAGTTATTGAAACAACAATTGCCTGCGAGCATTGAGTTTAACTATGTAGTGGGTGGTTTGGCCCCGGATTCTGATGAGCCAATGTCAGAAGAGATGAAAGGCAAGCTGCAAGCGATTTGGAAGCAGATCGAAGCTAAGTTGGGTACTGAGTTTAACCATGATTTTTGGACAGAGTGCCAACCTGTTCGCAGTACTTACCCTGCGTGCCGTGCCGTGATTGCTGCAGGTTTTCAAGACCACTACGAAGCGATGCTTGAAGCGATTCAACATGCTTACTACCTTCGTGCGATGTTGCCACATAGCCAAGACACACATTTGCAGTTGGCTGAAGAGCTAGGTATGAATGTTCAACAGTTTGAAAATGACCTTTCTAGCAAGTTATTGGAAAGTGAGTTAGATGACCAGCTAGGCTTTAAAGAAGCGATGGGTGTATTTTCTTACCCGACCTTAATGCTTGAAGTGAACGGCATCTTTAGTGAAGTTGAATTGGATTATCATTCAACGGAAGCGACGCTTAAGTCTATTCGCGAAATTTTAGTGAGTAATGCTCCCGCTGCGTAATTCAGCGAGAGTCATCTGTATTCGCAATGATTTCTAAGGCTTACTCATCAGAGTAAGCCTTTTTTGTTGTGCGCCGAG